>DATMSN010000934.1:0-5076 GCA_035565375.1 Duganella sp.
GCCGCAACCGGCGAGCAGGGTCAGCGCCGCCGCGCCGGCGAGGGCGCGCATTGTGGTGTGGTCCAATTGTGTCTCCCGAATGTTGTAGGTGTTGTTTGGACGCGCCGGCACGCTGCGACAATAGTCGAATTTCGGGCGGGGCAGGTCAACCGTGTTCTTACAACAATGGCAAATAAATCACCTTGTTGAGCAGTCGCTCAGTGGCGTCCGATACGCAAGTCGAACTTCCACGTCACCAGGCGCAAGGTGGTGATGAAGGTGGCGCTGGCCCACAGCGCGTAGTCGTCGGAGACCTTGGTGTATTGCAGGCCGATATACATCCAGCAGCCGAAGAAGGCGCAGATGGCGTACGGTTTGCCGTCGCGGAAGACCATCGGCACCTCGTTGCAGACGATATCGCGCAGCACGCCGCCGAAGATGCCGGTGATCACGCCCATCATCGAGGCGATGAACAGCGGCATGCCGGCCGCCTGCGCCTGCGACACGCCGGCCACGGCGAACAGGCCCAGGCCGATGGCGTCGGCGATGACGATCAGGCGTTCGGACAGGATTTGGCGCAAGGTGCGCATCAGCGGCACGGCGATCAGCGCCAGCACGAAGATGAGGATCGCGTATTCCTGGTGCATGACCCAGAATAGCGGACGGCGGTCGAGCAGGATGTCGCGCAGCGTGCCGCCGCCGAACGCGGTGATGAAGGCGACGGTGAAGACGCCGACCAGGTCCATGCGCTTGCGGCGCGCCTCGACGAAGCCGGAGAAGGCGCCCACCAGGATGGCCACGATTTCGATGACGGTGATCAGGGAAACGTGGACGGGGACGGGCTTCATGTGGGCATGCGGACAAAGTGGTGATGCCCGTAGGTTAACATGCCGCAACAGTTACGTGTGAGCCACTTGGGGCGCGGGATGGGGCGTGATTTAACCCGCACCCCCATGCGGGGTCGTACCCCGACGGGGTACGACCCCTAAGTGGTAACGCTGGCGTGGTGGTGAATGCTGGCGGGTTTACAGCCGCTCGGGTCGCAACGCGGCGCGCAACAACACGATGAGCGCGCCTTCGCCGCCTTCGGATGGACGCGCCTGGCAGAAGGCGACCACTTCCTCCTTCTGCACCAGCCAGCTGTGCACCATCGACTTGAGCACCGGCTCCTGGCTCTTGGAGCCAAACCCGCGCCCGTGGATCACGCACACGCACCGGTGGTTGCGCATCGCCGACTTGCGCAGGAAGTCGCCGATGGCGTCGCGCGCGGCGTCGCGCCGCAGGCCGTGCAGATCGAGCTCGTCCTGCACCGGCCAATGGCCCTTGCGCATCTTCTTGACGATGTCCGGCCCGACGCCCGGCGCCGCGTAGTTGAGCGCCGGGTCCTCTTCCAGATAGTGATCGACTTCAAACAGGTCCGACAGCGACTCGCGCAGCACCGCCGCGTCGTCCTCCGCCTGCGTCAGCTTGCGCGCCGGCGCGGCGGCGACGCCCGCCGACTTCGGCAGCGCCGGCACGTAGCGGTCCGACACGGGCATGCGCTGGACGCCGCCCACGCTGGATTGGAAGATGTTCGCCTCCACCGCCTGCGTTTTTTCCCGTTTGACGCGCTCGGCCTCGGCGGCGGCGCGCGCGTCGGCCTGTTCCTTGAGCTGTTTGGCCAAGGATTTCAGGTCGGCGAAGTCTTTCAGGCCCACTGTTACTCCTGCGCTTCCAGATAACGCTGCGCGTCCAGCGCGGCCATGCAGCCGGTGCCGGCGCTGGTGATGGCCTGGCGGTAGATGTGGTCCTGCACGTCGCCGGCGGCGAACACGCCCGGCGCGCTGGTGGCGGTGAACATGCCCTCGGTGCCGGCCTTGGTCTTGATGTAGCCGTTGTGCATTTCCAGTTGGCCTTCGAAGATGCCGGTGTTCGGCTTGTGGCCGATCGCCACGAACAGGCCGTGCACGGTGATGTCGGTGACTTCGCCGGTGTCGGTCGACTGGATCTTCAGGCCGGTGACGCCGCTGTCATTGCCGACCACTTCCTGCAAGGTGTGGTTGTACTTGATCTCGATCTTGCCTTCGGCGACCTTGGCGTTCAGGCGGTCGATCAGGATCGGTTCGGCGCGGAACTTGTTGCGGCGATGGATCAAGGTGACCTTGGTGGCGATGTTCGACAGGTACAGCGCTTCCTCGACGGCGGTGTTGCCGCCGCCGATGACGGCCACTTCCTGGCCGCGATAGAAGAAACCGTCGCAGGTGGCGCAGGCCGACACGCCTTTGCCCATGAAAGCCTGCTCCGACGGCAGGCCCAGATACTGGGCCGAGGCGCCGGTGGCGATGATCAGCGTGTCGCAGGTGTATTCGTTGCTATCGCCCTTGAGGCGGATCGGGCGCGCGGCCAGGTCGACGGTGTGGATGTGGTCGAACACGATCTCGGTGTTGAACTTTTCCGCGTGCTGCAGCAGGCGCTGCATCAGGTCCGGGCCTTGCACGCCCATCGGGTCGCCGGGCCAGTTTTCCACGTCCGTCGTGGTCATCAGCTGGCCGCCTTGCTCCATGCCGGTGACCAGCATCGGGTTCAGGTTGGCGCGGGCGGCGTAGACGGCGGCACTGTAGCCGGCGGGACCGGAGCCAAGGATCAGTACGCGGGCGTGTTTAGGAGTGGTCATGGAGGGCTTCTTAATATGTTGGATTAATCCGAATTTGGGGGCGGTTTGAGTGCAGGCAAGGGCGGGCGGGATAGGGATATCCCCGGCCGCTATTGCATTCACGCAGGCAATACAAGATTATAGTGCAAGCAGGCGCGGAGGATGAATCGTCGGGCCGCTTGTGGCGGCTTTGCCGTAAAATACCCATATATGAATATTTCCTCCTCGCTAACGTTGCAACACCTTAATACCTATGAGCAGTAAAAAAGTTCAGGAGCGAGTGCCAAAAGCCGGAACTTCCTCCTCGCCGGGCTATACCCGCACCCCGACCGAGCGCCAGCCCCTGCCGAACCGGCTGGTGCGGCTGCTGTCGGAGGCGCGCTGGCTGGCGCTGGCCGTGCTGGGCCTGTATTTCGTGCTGATACTGGCCAGCTACAACAAAATGGACCCGGGCTGGTCGCACGAGACCCTGGTCCCCAAAGTCACCAACCTGGGCGGGCGCGCCGGCGCCTGGTTGTCCGACCTGTTGCTGTACATCTTCGGCATCTCCGCCTGGTGGTGGGCGTTCTGCCTGCTGCGCCTGGTCTGGAACGGTTACCGCAAGCTGACCCAAAAATACGTGATGTCGAAAGAGGCCGACCCCGAGCACGCGCAGGAGGGCTTGATACGCGCCATCGGCTTCCTGCTGCTGTTCGCCGGCAGCGTCGGCCTGGAATACCTGCGCATGTACTCGATCCACGCCGAACTGCCGCGCGCGCCGGGCGGCGTGCTGGGCGAGCTGATCGGCCACTCGTCCCATGTGGCGTTCGGCTTCACCGGCGCGACCTTGCTGTTGCTGCTGCTGTTCGGCCTCGGTTTCAGCCTGTTCTTCCACGTGTCGTGGCTGGCGGTGGCCGAGCGCATCGGCTACGCCATCGAGACCGGCATCGAATGGTTCATCCAGCGCTACCAGTACCGCGAGGACCGCCGCCAGGGCGAAGTGGCCGCCGTCAAGCGCGAGGAGGTGGTCGTCATCGAGCGCGCCAAGCACGTGGAGAAGCACGTGGTGGCGGCGCCGGTCAAGATCGAGCCGCAGATCGTCGCCGTGGTCAAGTCCGAGCGCGTCGAGAAGGAGCGCCAGGCCGTGCTGTTCCAGGACTTGAGCGGCGACGGCCAGTTGCCGCCGCTGTCGCTGCTGGACGAGGCGGCCGAGGTGCAGGAAACCGTGCCGATCGAGACGCTCGAGTTCACCAGCCGCCTGATCGAGAAGAAGCTGTCGGACTTCGGCGTCGAGGCCAAGGTGGTGGCGGCGTATCCGGGCCCGGTGGTCACCCGTTACGAGATCGAGCCTGCCACCGGCGTCAAGGGCAGCCAGATCGTCGGCCTGGCGCGCGATTTGGCGCGCTCGCTGTCGCTGACGTCGATCCGCGTGGTCGAAACCATCCCCGGCAAGAATTACATGGCGCTGGAGCTGCCCAACGCCAAGCGCCAGATCGTGCGCTTGAGCGAGATCGTCGGCTCCAAGGTCTACAACGACAATCCGTCGCCGCTGACCGTGGCGCTGGGCAAGGACATCGCCGGCAAGGCCGTCGTGGCCGACCTGGCCAAGATGCCGCACTTGCTGGTGGCCGGTACCACCGGTTCCGGCAAGTCGGTCGGCATCAACGCCACCATCCTGTCGCTGCTGTACAAATCCGACCCGGCCGACGTGCGCATGATCCTGATCGATCCGAAGATGCTGGAGATGTCGGTCTACGAAGGCATTCCGCACCTGCTGGCGCCGGTGGTGACCGACATGCGCCAGGCCGGCCACGCGCTCAACTGGGCCGTCAACGAGATGGAGCGCCGCTACAAGCTGATGTCCAAGCTGGGCGTGCGTAACCTGGCCGGCTACAACGCCAAGATCGCCGAGGCCAAGAAGCGCGAAGAGCACATCCCCAATCCGTTCAGCCTGACGCCGGACTCGCCGGAGCCGCTGGAAAAACTGCCGACCATCGTCATCATCATCGACGAGCTGGCCGACCTGATGATGGTCGTCGGTAAGAAGGTCGAGGAATTGATCGCCCGTATCGCGCAAAAGGCGCGCGCGGCCGGCTTGCACTTGATTCTGGCGACGCAGCGCCCATCTGTGGATGTGATTACCGGCCTGATCAAGGCCAACATCCCGACCCGGATCGCGTTCCAGGTGTCGTCGAAGATCGACTCGCGCACCATTCTCGACCAGATGGGCGCGGAGGCGCTGCTGGGCATGGGCGACATGTTGTACATGCCGCCGGGCACGGGCTTGCCGGTGCGGGTGCACGGCGCCTTCGTCTCCGACGAGGAGGTGCACCGCGTCGTCAAGCACCTCAAGACCACGGGCGAGCCGAACTACATCGACGGCATCCTCGAAGGCGGCACGCTGGAAGGCGAGGGCGGCGCGGCCGGCGAAGGCGCCGGCGAGGCCGGCGGCGAGGCCGATCCGATGTACGAACAGGCGGTGCAGG
>DATMSN010000935.1:0-6763 GCA_035565375.1 Duganella sp.
CGGCCACGGCCGGGCGCGGGCGCGCGATGCGGCTGACGTTGCCGCAGATCTTGGGCACCAGGATGCAATGCTGGTCGACGCAGTAGACGGCGCCCGGTTCGTTGCGGGTCGGGCTCCATTTGGCGCGGGTGACGGTGTGGCACACCGAGGCGGCGCCGAAGTGCATGTCGCGGATCTCGGGGTCGTAGTTATACTTGCCGGTGATGGCGTCGCGCGTGATGCTGACCGTCTCGTCCGGGTTGCCGTAGGTGATGCGGTGCTTGAGCTTGATGCGCGTGCGCTCCGGGATGTCGGTGTAACGGTCGATCGCGGCGTCGGAATTGCCGGTGTACGGGTTGGCGCCGGGCCGGTCCCACGAGCAGCTGGGCTGGACGGTGGCGGCTGCCGCGAGGGTGATGGCAAAAAGGGTGGACATTGAGACGATCTCCGGAAATGCGCTGTTACAATGTTATAAATTGGCAAGTATCTTATTGCTGGGGCACTAAACTTTGGCAAATGATATTACAAATTGGCCATGTTTCGCATGATCGAGAACAATAAATTTCTGTTTGTTACAATTTAACCTTCTTGGCGTTGTATTGCGGTCGCCTGCCGGCGGGGTCGCCGGGCCCGTGTTCGCGCTTGAGTGGGCTTGCCCAAGTGACTGTTTTCAGGGTAGAATCTCGGGTTGCTTGAATTTGATTTTCTGTTCAGGCAATGTTGTCAATATTGTTTATTCATAAACGCGAATCCGATCGACAAGGGTGCCTCTATGGTGACTGATCGGATTCCAGACCCAACCCTGGAGTTAAATATGTCCGTAACGATGCGCGAAATGCTGGAAGCCGGTGTCCACTTTGGTCACCAAACCCGTTTCTGGAACCCAAAGATGGCACCGTTCATCTTCGGTCACCGCAACAAGATCCATATCATCAACTTGGAAAAGACGATGGGTATGTATCAAGAAGCGATGAAACACGTGAAGCAGGTTGCTTCGAACCGCGGCACCATCCTGATGGTGGGTACCAAGCGCCAGGCACGCGAAATCATCGCCGCTGAAGCGGCCCGCGCCGGCGTTCCTTTCGTCGATCAGCGTTGGCTCGGCGGCATGCTGACCAACTTCAAGACCATCAAGACCTCGATCAAGCGCCTGAAAGACATGGAAGCCCAGATCGAAGACGGTTCGGTCGAGAAGCTGTCGAAAAAAGAAGGCCTGATGTTCCAGCGCGAAATGATCAAGCTGCAAAAATCGATCGGCGGTATCAAGGACATGGGCGGCGTTCCTGACGCCATCTTCGTCGTTGACGTTGGCTACCATAAAGGCGCCATCACCGAAGCCGCTAAACTGGGCATCCCGGTTATCGGCGTGGTCGACACCAACCACTCGCCAGAAGGCGTTCAGTACGTTATTCCAGGCAACGACGACTCGTCGAAAGCCATCACTCTGTACGCCCGTGGCGTGGCAGATGCGATCCTGGAAGGCCGTGCCGCCGCCGGTAACGAGATCGTTGAAATGGTCAAGGCCGCAGCTGGCGACGAATTCGTCGAAGTGAACGAACAGGCTTAATTGTTCCTAGCTAGATGTCGGAAAAAGGGGTGGCCAACAGCTCCCCCTTTTTTTTAACTAAATGGGTAGAGCAGGGCTCACCGGCCGCTCCCCTTCCACCGAATACCGAATACAGGAGAAACACTATGGCAGCGATTACTGCAGCAATGGTAGGCGAACTGCGCGCCAAGACGGACGCGCCCATGATGGAATGCAAAAAAGCACTGACCGAAGCCGAAGGCGACATGGGTCGTGCGGAAGAGATCCTGCGCGTCAAGCTGGGCGGCAAGGCATCGAAGGCGTCGGCCCGCATCACCGCCGAAGGCGTGGTCGCCTCCTACATCGCCAACGGCGTGGGCGCGCTGATCGAAGTGAACTCGGAAACCGACTTCGTCGCCAAGAACGACGACTTCCTGAACCTGGCCAACACGGCCGCCAAGCTGGTCGCCGAAAACAATCCGGCCGACGTCGCCGCGCTGCTGGCCCTGCCGGCCGGCAACGGCCAGACCCTGGACGAAGTGCGTTCGGCCCTGATCGGTAAAATCGGCGAAAACATGTCGATCCGCCGCTTCCAGCGCTTCGAGACGAGCGCCAAGCTGGCGTCGTACCTGCACGGCACCCGCATCGGCGTGATGGTCGAGTTCGACGGCGCCGACGAGCAGGTCGGCAAGGACGTGGCCATGCACATCGCCGCGATGAAGCCGGTGTCGCTGTCGGCCGAGCAAGTCCCGGCCGAACTGATCGAAAAAGAGCGCTCGGTCGCCAAGCTGAAGGCCGAGGAAGACGCGGCCGCCGCCGTCGCCGCCGGCAAGCCTGCGCAATCGCCGGAAATCCTGGCCAAGCGCCTGGAAGGCTCGGTCCAGAAGTATCTGAAGGAAGTGTCGCTGCTGAACCAGGCGTTCGTCAAGAACGACAAGCAGTCGATCGAACAGATGCTGAAGGAAAAAGCGACCACCATCAAGGCGTTCACCATGTACGTGGTGGGCGAGGGCATCGAGAAGAAAGTCGACGACTTCGCCGCTGAAGTGGCCGCCCAAATGGCCGCTTCCCAGGGTTAATAGTGAAAACGGGCCGAGAGGCCCGTTTTTTTAACCCGGCAACATAACATTGCCTGTAACACAAGTTGTCCCCGGCGGCCGTCGCGCCTATCTCAAGGTATGATAGGCGCCGGCAGCCTTCCCTGAATCAACCCCATACTTAGGAGCCCCGTCTCATGTCCAAACCAGCCTACAAGCGCGTCCTCCTCAAATTGTCCGGCGAAGCCCTGATGGGCGATGATCCTTACGGCATCAACCGCGGCACGATCGAACGGATGGTCGCCGATGTGGCCGAGGTCGCGAAAATGGGCGTGGAACTGGCGATCGTCATCGGCGGCGGCAATATCTTCCGCGGCGTCGCCCCCGGCGCCCAAGGCATGGACCGCGCCACCGCCGACTACATGGGCATGCTGGCCACCGTCATGAACGCGCTGGCGCTGGCCGACGCCATGCGCCATGTCGGCATCACCGCGCGCGTGATGTCGGCCATCGGCATCGAGCAGGTGGTCGAGCCGTATGTGCGCCCGAAGGCGCTGCAGTACCTGGAAGAGGGCAAGGTCGTGGTGTTCGCGGCCGGCACCGGCAACCCGTTCTTCACCACCGACACGGCCGCCGCGCTGCGCGGGTCCGAGATCAGCGCCGAGATCGTCCTGAAGGCCACCAAGGTCGACGGCGTCTACACGGCCGACCCGAAGAAGGACCCGAACGCCACGCTGTACCATTCGATCACCTTCGACGAGGCGATCGCCAAGCACCTGCAAGTCATGGACGCGACCGCCTTCGCGCTGTGCCGCGACCAGAAATTGCCGATCAAAGTGTTCTCCATCACCAAGCCAGGCGCGCTCGCACGCGTCATCATGGGCGAGGATGAGGGTACACTGGTTCACGTTTAACGCTGTTACTTTGTTAATACCATCACCACATTTATATCCGATCACAGGAGAGCAGCAATGTCCGTAGCTGACGTTAAAAAGAATGCGCAAGAGCGCATGACCAAATCGCTGGAAACCTTGCGCGCCGATCTGGCCAAGGTGCGTACCGGCCGCGCCCACACCGGCATCCTCGACCACGTGATGGTCGAGTATTACGGTTCGCCGACGGCGTTGACCCAGGTGGCCAACGTCACCCTGATGGACGCGCGCACCATCGGCGTGCAGCCGTTCGAGAAGAAAATGGCCGCGACCATCGAAAAAGCCATCCGCGACGCCGACCTGGGCCTGAACCCGTCGGCGCAGGGCGACATGATCCGCGTGCCGACCCCGCCGCTGACCGAGGAACGCCGCAAGGAGATGGTCAAGCTGGTCAAGAGCGAGGCCGAGGACGCGAAGATCGCCGTGCGCAACATCCGCCGCGACGGCAACGAATCGCTCAAAAAGCTGGTCAAGGACAAGGCCATCTCCGAGGACGACGAGCGCCGCGCCTCCGACGAGGTGCAAAAGCTGACCGACAAGTTCATCGCTGACATCGATAAGATGGTTGTCGAAAAAGAAAAGGAAGTGTTGACGGTTTAACGTCGACCGCGCCGGTACCGCCCGCCGCCCGGCCGCTCGTGTGCGTGCCGGGCGGCGCCCGCTGTATTGGCGCCTTGTCTTTTCGCGTCACACCTGCAATACTTTATACTTTGGCACCAAAGTTTTCATGAAATATACGAGTTCGACTACTGAGGTTCCGGAAGCCCCGAATGTGCCACGCCACGTGGCGATCATTATGGATGGCAATGGCCGCTGGGCAACCAAGCGCTATCTGCCGCGCGTGGCGGGCCACGTCAAAGGCGTCGAGGCGGTGCGCACCGTGGTCGAGGCCTGCGCCCGCCGCGGCGTCGAATACCTGACGCTGTTCGCCTTCAGCTCGGAAAACTGGCGCCGCCCGGAGGAAGAGGTGTCGCTGCTGATGCGCCTGTTCGTGACGGCGCTCGACCGCGAGGTCTCCAAGCTGCACGCCAACAATATCCGCTTGAAAGTCGTCGGCGACCTGAGCCGCTTTGACGCCAAGCTGCAGGGCATGATCGCCAGCGCCGAGCGCAAGACCGCCAACAACACCCGCATGACCGTCACCGTCTGCGCCAACTACGGCGGGCGCTGGGACATCATGCAGGCGGTCGGCAAGATGGTGGCCGCCCACCCGGGCGCGGGCGAGTTCGCCGAGGAGCAGCTGGCGCCGCACCTGGCGATGGCCTACGCGCCCGAGCCGGACCTGTTCATCCGCACCGGCGGCGAGCAGCGCATCTCGAACTTCCTGCTGTGGCAGCTCGCCTACACCGAACTGTTCTTCACCGAGACCTACTGGCCCGATTTCTCCATCGAATGCCTCGACGAGGCGATCGCCTCCTACCAGCACCGCGAGCGCCGCTTCGGCCGCACCGGCGCGCAACTGGCCGAAAAGAAAAACTAATGCTGAAAACACGGATTATTACCGCGGTGCTCCTGCTGGCGGTGTTGCTGCCGGTCCTGTTCTTCAACTATTTCCCCGCGTTCGCCGTGGTCGTCACGTTGTTCGTCGGCGCCGCCATGTGGGAGGGCGCGCGCCTGTTCGGCCTGTCGGACACCGCCGCCAAGGTCACCGGCGTGGTCAGCTGCGCCCTGTTCGTGCTGCTGATGTACGGCGCCAAGCCGGGCGCGGTCACCGCGCTGTACGGCGTGGCCGCGCTGCTGTGGCTGATCCGTTACGCGCCGACCCTGGGCCTGGGCCTGCCGCCGCTCAAGGGCGCGGCCAACTGGTCGATGGCCATCACGTTCAGCTTTGCCATCTTCGCCTGCTTCTTCGCCATCGTCGGCCTGTACCTGAAGTCGCCGCTGTACCTGCTGTCGGTGCTGGCGCTGGTGTGGATCGCCGACATCGGCGCCTACTTCTCCGGCAAGGCGTTCGGCAAGCGCAAGCTGGCGCCGACCATCTCGCCCGGCAAGTCGTGGGAGGGCGCCATCGGCGGCGGCGTCGCCGTGCTGGCGATCGCCGCGCTGACCATCGTGCTGGCCGCTTCCGTGCCGTGGCTGCAGGACACCTTCGCCGTGCGCCTGCAGGCGCGCTTCGGCTGGGCGCTGACGCTGCTGGCGCTGCTGCTCATCGTCGCCGCCTCCGTCGTCGGCGACCTGTTCGAATCCCAACTCAAGCGCCGCGCCGCCATCAAGGACAGCAGCAACCTGCTGCCGGGCCATGGTGGTGTGCTCGACCGTGTCGACGCGCTGATCCCCGTATTGCCGCTGGCGGCGCTGCTGACCGCCTGGCTCTGAAAGAGATTCCTATGCAACGCATCACCATTCTTGGCGCCACCACGGCCTTGATGCCCAGCAGCTGCGTGCCCTTGGCGGCCCAGTCGCGCGACGAGCCGGTGCCGTATTCCTTGCCGGCGAAGACCACCAGCGGCGTGCCGGAAGCCTGGTAGGCCATGGCCGCGTCGTACATCGGCATCACGTCGCCGTTCGGGCCCTTGGTGAAGCCGCCCTCGACATTGTCGAGCATCCGGTTGCGGATGCGGATGTTGGCGAAGGTGCCGCGCATCATCACTTCATGGTTGCCGCGGCGCGAGCCGTAGCTGTTGAACTCGCCGCGGCTGACCTGGCGCTCGAGCAGATAGCGGCCGGCCGGGCTGTCGGGTTTGATCGCTCCGGCCGGCGAAATGTGGTCGGTAGTGATCGAATCGCCGAAGATCGCCAGCGGCCGCGCTCGCTCGATGTCGGTCTGCTCGGCCGGCTGCATGGTCATGCCAGTGAAGTAAGGCGGGTTCTGGATATAGGTGGAAGTCACCGGCCAGCCGTAGGTCTCGCCGCCCTTGACCTCGATTTTCTGCCAGCGCTCGTCGCCGCGATAGACGTCGGCATAGCGGCGGCGGAACATCTCCGAATGGACGTGGGCGTCGATGAGGGTGCGAATTTCCGCGTTGGTCGGCCAGATGTCCCTCAGGAACACCGGCTCGCCATTCGACGCAGTGCCGAGCGGCTCATTGACCATGTCCGAGCGCACTGTCCCCTTGAGCGCATAAGCGACCACCAGCGGCGGCGAGGCGAGATAATTGGCGCGGCAGTCTGGCGACACGCGGCCCTCGAAATTGCGGTTGCCCGACAGGACCGAGGCGGCAACCAGGTCATTGTCGTTGATCGCCGCGCTGATCGCGGGTTCGAGCGGCCCGGAGTTGCCGATGCAGGTCGTGCAGCCGTAGCCCACGAGGTTGAAGCCGAGCTTGTCGAGATAGATGTTGAGCCCGGAC
>DATMSN010000936.1:0-3304 GCA_035565375.1 Duganella sp.
GGCGCCGGGCGCCTGCAATTCATCGGCATGCGCGTTCATCTCGGACAGCAGCGTCTCCAGGTTCTCGACGACCGGCTTGATCATCACCTCGCGCACGCCGGAGAAGTACTCCTCGCGCAGTTTTCGCTCCAGCAGCGAGCCCTGGTATAGGCCCATACGCAGCGACCATGGCCGCTCGTCGCGGTACTGTTCCAACTGCTCGATGCGGTCCTGCAGAATCTCCAGCGCCTCGAGACGCGACTGCAAATCGAGCCGCTTGTCCTGCAGCTTGATGACCTTATCCAGGTCGGCCTGCACATTGCTGACCAGCTGGCGATTGCCCAGGTACGACCAGCTCCATCCTCCCAGCGACGCGCCCAATAGCAGCACCGCGCCGAAGAAGGCGGCATACGTCAAGCGCACCTTATGCTTGCTGGCGTACTGCGCCACCAGGTCCTTGTCGGCGAAGATCACCTTGCGGAATAAATTCTGCAGGAAGAAGCCGGACTGCCCGGCCCCGGCCACGCCCGGCGCATCCGGCACCGACAGCTCGAAGCGCTTGGCCACCCGGTGCGATTGTTCGCTGACCGGCATCCCCTCCTGCAGCGCGCTGGTGAAGTAATAGCCCCGGAACACCGGTTTGAACTGGAACGGGTTTTCCTCGAACAGCGTCGCCAGAAACGCCCGCAGCGGCACCCTGATCGTCGCGAATTCCAGCGGGAAGGTGAACACGCCGGGCTCCATGCGTTCGCGGCGCTGCTGGCTCATATTGGCCAGGCTAAGCTCCTTCAAGCCGTCGCACAGCTCATCGAAGCTTTGGTCGAAGAACGCCATCAATTGCTGGCTGGTGGCGTTGCGCTTGTAGGGCATGGTCGCGCCCCACACGCGCTCGCGCTCCGTGCGTTCGGACTTGGCGAAGAACTCGCCGAAGCCGGCGATCAGATCGGCCTTGGTGAACACCACGTACACCGGCGCGAACACCTCCAGCCGCTCGATCAGATCCTGCACCCGCTTGCGCAAACTGAGCGCGAGCTTGATGCCCGCCTCGGGATCGTCCCCACGCAGCTCGGCGATGCTGACGGCGATCAGGATGCCGTTGATCGGCGCGCGGCGGCGGTACTTCTTCAGCAGATCGAGAAAGCCGAACCACTCGGCGCGGTGCTCGTCCATCACCGAGTAGCGGCCCGCCGTATCGAGCAGGATGCCGTCCGGCGTGAAGAACCAATCGCAGTTGCGCGTGCCGCCGACACCCTGCACCACCTTGCCGTCGGCGAAAGGAAACTGCAAGCCGGAGTTGGTGATCGCCGTGCTTTTGCCGGCGGCCGGATTGCCGATGATCATATACCAGGGCAGCTCGTACAACGCGCGCGTGCCCGAGACGATGCCCAGCTTGGAGCCCTTGATGGTGTCGATGGCCTTGAGCAGGCTCGCGCGGATCGCCTTGACCTCGGCGCCCGCCTGATCCCTCGGCGGCTCCCCGGTGGCGGCCTGGGTGCCGATGGCGTCGGCCAGTTTCCCGGACTCGCGGCGCGCGCGCGAACGACGCCACAGCCAGACCAGGCCCGCCAGCGCCAGCATCACGGCCGTCGCCGCCAGCGCCCAGATCAGCGCCAGCTCCAGCACTTGCGCGCCCAGGTAAAAGATGGCCGCCATCGCGGTCAAACCGAGGATCGTCAGTTGACGGCTGTCGGTCAGGAAGTACCAGATTTTTCGCATCATGATTCGGTCGGGGCTTGGGCGACGGCGCCTGAGATGAAGGCGGACCGATCAATGTTGCCACCAACCAAGCCGCGAATTGTTGAGCGGGGACAATGATCGCCCCGCCGCGTTCTATTTGCGCACGGTGCCCGCCACACGCAGCTCGGTGTGGCCGAAATCCATCATGGTCCAGCGCCCGCCCCAGGTCAGCCCGACCGATTCGGCCGCCTCGCCGTACAGGCGGTAGCCGCGCATCGCCCACGGGTCCTTCTCCGAGATCACCAGCTTGCCGTCGCGCAGAAACGCGCAGTCCGCGGCCAGGCCGAACTGGTGATAACTCTGGAAGGCCTTGGCGTTGGTGACGCTGGGGCCGGCAGCCGCCAGCGCGTTCTGGCGCTCCGGGCTGCGGTAGCCCTCGAGGATCGCCATGTCGTAACCATGGCGTTCCTTCATGATCCGAAACACCAGCAGCATGCGGCGCGAAAAATCGGGGTCGAGCAATTGCCAGTTGCGGTTGGCGCTGTCGAGCATCGGCCGCACCAGCGTCACCTCGGCCGTCGTGAAGATCAACGGCGGCAACGGCGCCGGCGCCACCAGTTGCTCGCCCTTGAGCAGTTCGGCCACCTGCTCGTTGGTGACGTGGCCGCCGCCGTCATACCCACCGAGCATGCCGCGGCCGCTCAGCATCAGCGCCAGCAGCGGCGGCACCGCCATCAGCACGGCCGCCGCCAGGATCAGCGGATAGCGCCGCCGGACGAATCGTAACGCGCTGTCGGCGCCGCCGCGCGCGCCACGGCCCAGCGCCGACGCCTGTTGCGCGCCCTGTTGGCAATCGCGCCGCAGACGCCGCTCCAGACGGCGGCCGACCGCGCTTGCCGAGTGCGTCACCAGCTCGCGCCCGGCGGGAAACAGCAGCAGCCAGGCGCCAATACACGCGAACACGAAAAATATCAACACTGAAAAGAGAAACATGGTGCGCTCCGTCAAAGCAGGCTGTGGCTACCGGATGGACACTGGCAAGCGGCCGGGTCAAGAACGTTTCATCCTAGGCCCGATCGGCGATCGGCGTAAAAGACCAGATCAAATTCGGAGGAAATATTGTGGACACATCCAAACAGAAGCCGGACTTGATGGGAACGTCGAGATCGCAGCCGGACGGCGCCAAGCGCATCCTGGCCCATCTGGAGCATGGCGCCAGGCTACCGGTGTCCAAGCCGGCGCGCGCCGCCTGGACGCTGGACGGATGGACTGTGGGACTGGCCCTGTTGCTGCTGGCGATGTGCGGCATCGCTTGGCTGGCGCATGAGCGGACAGGCACGTCGGGCGGATACAAGGCGGGCTACGGCGGCGCGCGCGCGGCGGCCAGATACGAGAGCAAGTACGAGACGATACGGGCGCGGGTGGAAAGCGCGCGGACGCCGCCGACCGAGGTGATCGTTGAGCCGCCCGAGCTGCCGGCGGCGATCGTCAACGATCCCGCGCTTGCGCAGATGTTAAACAAGGATGAAATACAAACAGCGGCGACCTCGGACGCCGTCGTGGGCACGTCCGCTGCGCTACCGGCGCAAAAGGCCAACACGCCCGCGCCGGGGCCGGCGACATCGGCCACCGCGACGGTGCGCGCACC
>DATMSN010000937.1:0-3111 GCA_035565375.1 Duganella sp.
AACAGCCACTGCGCCTCGACCGAGCCGGAACGGGCGGCCGTGTCGAGCGCCCGCAGCGCCTTGTCGCGCAGCCGGGCGTTGAGGATGGGCTCGCTGGCGTCGTGCCGCGTCGATTGGTTCAGCACCAGTTGCGCCAACACCACACCGGCCTGCTGGATGCCGGCGTCGTAGGCGCGGTCGTACCACGACAGCACGGACGGTAAGCAATGTTGCGCGTGTTCGAAGGGGACGTAGCTGCCGATCAGCATCCAGGCTTCATCCTGGTCCTGCAGCGCGGCGCGGTTGAGCCAGTGCAGCGCGGTCGGCAAGCTCAGTGGAAGACTGGCGCCACCAAACAGATACAGCTTCCCCAACGCTAACTGGCAGACCGCGTCTCCCGCGCGGGCGCCCCGAATGATCCCTAACTCTTCTCGATTTGCCATCGTCTCACTATGAATGTGATTTATCGAAGTGGGCAGTGCATCGGGGCCACGCGGGCCGGATGACCATGAGACTCCAAGTGTAGCGTGCCATTGGCGCCACACCCTAGACAAAATGCGCGGCCGCTTGATCTGCCACAAGCTCCAACCCCCTGCCCCCCCTGTACGCTGGAACTGTTTTGATGCTTCCATGAAAAGAAATAATGCAACAACTGCAGGTTAGACGCAGTAGCGCGACAGGCCAAGCCGGGGCCGTACGGAGCGGCTGGCAAGCGTTTCGAAAATACAACAAGAAGCCGCGATTCACCTGCTTTTGACACAAACATGCCGCCATAGTCGACCATTCCGGCGCGTTTGCGGCGGTGAGCCATTAAGGTTCGATCCAACCGGGGGATGAACCAGCGACAGGACAGCATTAAACCTTTGTACGAAATTACTCTAAAAAGGAATAACTCAAATGATTAAAAAATCTTTAGTGGCCGTGGCACTCATGGGCGCGTTCGGCGCCGCATCGGCGCAATCGTCCGTGTCCATTTATGGCACTCTGGATGCGGGTCTTTCCAAGCGCACCAACTCCGGCAACACCTCCACCCTGGTTGGCAAGCGCGACAACAACAAGCTGGGCTTCCGCGGCATCGAAGACCTGGGCAGCGGCCTCAAGGCCATCTTCCAACTTGAAATCCGTTACGAGCCGGACACCGGCGTGATCGAAAACACCACGCGGCCGCTGTTCCAGGGCCAGAGCCGGGTCGGCCTGCAGGGCGGCTTCGGCACCGTGCGCATCGGCCGCGGCCTGACCGCGTTCCAGGAAACCAGCACCGGGTTCGAACCATGGAGCGGCATGCCGGGGCCGGCCGGCTACCAGACCGACCTGCAAGTGGCCGGCTACACCAGCGATCCGCTGAGCCCGGCCGGCAACTCGGGCAACCGCTTCTCCAACGCCGTGTTCTACAACACGCCCGTCATCGCCGGCATCTTCCAGCTGAACGCCACCGTCGCGTCCAAGGAGGCCAACAACGGCCCGGCCATCATCGGCCGCGGCACCGCGCTGGCGCCGCAGTTCGCCGCCAACAGCACGGCCGCCGTGGTGCCGTACTCGCTCAGCGCCACCGCCACCACCGGCCCGTTCGCCGCGTATGCCGCCTACGAGCGCAACGCCGTCGACACCAAGCTGTGGTCGGTTGGCGCGTCGTTCAAGCCGATCCCCGACCTCAAGCTGATGGGCTCGTACCAAAAGCAGGACCAGGACGAAAGCGTGCTGATCAATCCTGAAACCAAGGCATGGCTGATCGGCGCCAACTACACGCTCGGCCCGGGCCTGATCCGCGCCGGTTACGGCCAGAAGACGCCGGACAACGTGCTCGGCAGCCCGACCATCGCCAAGACCAAGCAGGTGTCGATCGGCTACGACTACAACCTGTCGGCGCGCACCTATCTGTACGTCGACGCGGCCCGCAAGAAGATCACGCCGGCCACGACGTTCAACTTCTACAGTCTGGGCATTCACCACAATTTCTAAACCGCGCAGTCGGCAAGAACTGCCGGATCGACGTTGGGGATACGGACAAGGGCGACCTTGTCCGTTTTTTTTTCGCGCGGCCCGCCGTGCAGTTTTCGTTCAGTGCGAGCGCCCGCGTCGGTTAAAATGTGGCCACTAGCCCCAACCTTGCAGATAGAGTAGCCATGACCGTCCCTTTGGATTCCACACTTGTCGCGCAGTACCTGACAGACCACCCGCACTTCTTCGAAGAACACGCTGACTTGCTCGGTGAAATCAAACTGGCCAGCCCCATCACCGGCCGCGCCGTCTCGCTGCAGGAGCGGCAGATGGAAGTGATGCGCGACAAATACAAGACGCTGGAACTGCGCATGAGCAACCTGATGCGCCTGGCCTCGGAGAACGAAGCCATCGCCAACAAGTTCCACCGCTGGACCAAGGTGTTGCTGGAGTCCGAGGACGTCGGTTCCATGCCGCACTCGGTGGTCAGCGGCCTGAAGTCGGCCTTCGACGTGCCGCAGGTCACCCTGCGCATCTGGGGCACCGCGCCCGACTACGACGGCGAATGGTTCGTCAAGGGCGTGTCCGAGGACGCGCGCCTCTTCGCCAACAGCCTGATGGCGCCGTATTGCGGCACCAACAAGGACTTCGAGGCGGTGCGCTGGCTCGAGGACGCCTCCGGCATCACCTCCACCGTCATCATCCCGCTGCGCAAGCCGGGCAACAAGACCGCGTTCGGCCTGCTGATCCTGGGCTCGGCCGATCCGGCCCGCTTCACCTCGCTGATGGCGACCGACTTCCTGGTCCACATCGGCGAAACGTCCAGCACCGCGCTGGCCTGGCTGCTGGCCTGAGCGGCGAGCCATGGGCGCCGAACCGGACGGCAAGCTGGCCTGGATCGACGCCTATCTCGGCCACTTGCGCACCGAGCGCAAGCTGTCGGCGCACACCTTGTCGGCCTACGCGCGCGACCTGCGCGAACTGGCGGCGCTGTCGGACGGCCACGACTGGCCGCGGGTCGACCATTTCCTGATCCGCCGGCTGGCCGCCAAACTGCACGCGAACGACCTCGATCCGCGCTCCATCGCGCGTAAATTGTCCAGCTGGCGCGGCTTCTTCGGCTGGCTCGCCGAGCGCGTCGGACTGGCGGTCAACCCGGTGCAGGGCGTGCGCGCGCCCAAGCGCGCCAAGACC
>DATMSN010000938.1:0-9135 GCA_035565375.1 Duganella sp.
CACGCAGGCGCTGGTGCGCGAGGACGGCAGCCGCAGCGCGGTGCTGGAGGCGGTGTGGGATGTCTACCGCGACGGCGGCGTAGTGGCCGGCGACAGCGCCGGCGCCGCCATCATGAGCAGTACCATGTTCTACGCGCCCAATTCGGTGTTCGGCACCCTGCGCGGCGGCGTCAACGACGGCCGCGAGATCGCGCCCGGCCTGGGCTTCATCGGCGACGACGTCTTCGTCGACCAGCATCTGCTGGTGCGCGGACGTTTCGCCCGCATGATTCCGGCGATGCTGAAAAAGGGCTACAAATTCGGGCTGGGCATCGACGAAAACACGGCGATGGTGGTCGACAGCCGCCGCAACGTGGAAATCGTCGGCCACAAGGGCGCGCTGCTGATCGACCTGTCGCGCGCCACCACCGATGCGGCTAGCGCCGGCTTCAACGTCTCCAACGTGGTGATCAGCTATCTGGACCGGGGCGACCGCTACGACCTGGCCTCGCATACCTTCACGCCGTCCGAGGCCAAGGCCGGCGGCCGGCTGCGGGCGGCGCACGAGGTGCTGCACCAGCCGGTGTTCTCGCCCGATATCCTCGGCCGCAACGCGGTGGTGGAGCTGATGGAAAGTCTGATCACCAACCGCCGCGTCGAGGCGATCGGCGTCGCCACCAGCGGCCCCCAATCGCTGCTGCCGGAGCTGGGCTTCCAGTTCACCTTCAGCAAGACGGCCGACAGCGTCGGCTACGCGTCGGCGGCGCAAAGCTACTCGATCCTCAACCTCCGGCTCGATATCCGCCCGCTCGACATCGGGCAGTCGCTGACGACCCCGAAAAACTAGGCGGCGAGGTTGGGGCGCCAAAAAACGGCTTTTGCTAAACGCCGCTAACCTTTGATAACCTTTACTAGCGCGCGCTATTCCTTACTAAAATTGCCAGGCGTGACGCTAAACCGTACTAATTTTTGCGGCCGCTGGCCCGGCAACAACCTTAAAATAGCGGTCACGTCTTCAACCGCCCGCCAGGAACTCCATGAATATCTTCGTACACCCCCGCCGCGTTGTTTCGCGCTCCATCCTCGCCGCGCTGATGCTGGCGCTGTCCGCCGGCGCCGTTCCCGCGTTGGCCGTATCGCCGACCTCGGCGCCGGCGCAGCCAGCCACCGTCCGCCTCGACTATATCCACAGCGGCAACGCCCTCAACGAGCAGTACGCGATGGAACGCGTGGTCGTCGAGCCGCTGCCGTGGCCTGGCGACATGCGCCGCACCATCGACAACACCAACCGCGGCAACAACCTGGTGGAGGTGGTGGACGCCAGCTCCGGCGCGCTGCTGTACTCGCGCGGTTTTTCGACGGTGTTCGCCGAGTGGGCCAGCACCGAGGAGGCGGGCAAGACCAATCGCGGCTTCCAGGAGTCGGTGCGCTTTCCAAAACCGGACAAGCCGGTGAAGGTGCGCATCCTCAAGCGCGACGAGCGCGGCGCCTTTTCCGTGGTGTGGACGGCCAGCGTCGACACCGACGCCATGGACGTGGTGCGCAAGCAGGCGCCCGCGCCGGTCAAGCCGATCGGCATCCGCGTCAACGGCCCGTCGAAGGACAAGGTCGATCTGCTGATACTGGGCGACGGCTACACGGCGGGCGAGATGAAAAAGTTCGAGGCGACCGCGCGCCGCCTGGCCGACCACCTGTTCGACACCTCGCCGTTCAAGGAGCGCGCCAAGGACTTCAACGTCTGGGCGCTGGCGCTGCCGACGCAGGAGTCGGGCGTGTCGCGCCCGTCGACCGGCGTGCATCACGCGTCGCCGCTGGGCACGCGCTACGACATCTTCGGCAGCGAGCGTTATGTGCTCACCACCGACAACCGCGCGCTGCGCGAACTGGCGCAGAACGCGCCGTATGAGTTCATCGAAATCCTGGTCAACAACGACACCTATGGCGGTGGCGGCATCTTCGGCCAGTTCAGCACCGCCGCGGCCAACAACGACTGGGCCAATTACCTGTTCGTGCACGAATTCGGCCATCACTTCGCCGGGCTGGCGGACGAGTATTACACCTCGCCGGTGGCCTACGCCACGGGCGGCGAGCGGCGGGAACCGTGGGAGCCGAATGCGACGGCGCTGCGCGACCCTGCCAACGTGAAGTGGAAGAAGTTCGTCAAGGACGGCACGCCGCTGCCGACGCCGTGGAAGAAGGAAGAATACGAGACGGCGTCGCGCGCGTACCAGAAGGAGCGGGTGGCGCTGCGCCAGGCCAACCGGCCCGAATCGGAGATGAGCGCCTTGTTCCATAAGGATCTGGAGCACACCAACGAATTGTTCTCGCGCGATCCGAACCGCCACGTGGTGGGCGCGTTCGAGGGCGCGAACTATGAGGCCAAGGGTTATTACCGGCCCGAGATGCAATGCATCATGTTCGACCGCAGCGACAAGTTCTGCTCCGTGTGTGCGGACGCGATCGGCGCCATCATCGACCTGTACTCGGGGCCCGCGCGCGAATAATCGGGTTTAGTACGGTACCGTACAGAGCTCATCGGTTCGCGGGGGTATTCTGGATACGTGATCTGGCGCTTCTAAACAAGAGCGCAACGCAGGCAAGGCCAAAGGTCTTGCTTTAATAAGATAAGAACGCATCCAAAAATTAAACTTGAGAGGAAATATCATGAGCAAAATCATCGCTACCCTGATCGCCGGCCTGTTCGCAACCGCTGCCTTCGCACAAACGCCTGAAGTCACCAAGGCGCAGCAAGAAGCCAACAAGGACGTCGCCAAGGCCGAACAGAAAGAAATGAAGGTTGACGCCAAAGCCGACAAGAAGGCCCACAAGGCCGTCGCCAAAGCCGACCAGACCCACGCTGAAGCCCAGGCTAAAGTGAACGTGGAAGCGGCCAAAGCGAACGAAAAAATCGCCAAGGCAGATCCAGAAGACAAAGCTAAAGCTGCGGCAAAAGGCGAAAAGAACATCGCCAAAGCTGAAGAAAAAGCCAACAAAAAAGCGGTGAAAGCCGACGCCAAAGCCATCAAGGCAACCGTCGACGCCACCGAAGACAAAGCGCTGGCCGCCAACAAAACCGACGCTGTCAAAGCCAAATCGGCAGCCGAAGTCAAAGAAGCCGCCGCCAAGCATTAATCAGTCGCGCATAAAAAAAGACGGGTTCGCCCGTCTTTTTTTTCGTCCTGAAATTCGTCAATCCGGGGTCAGGTCCACCATTGCTACACGAGCTGGACGGTAGACTGGGATTGCACCCCTCTACAGCCGAGCCCGTGTAGCAATGGTGGACCTGACCCTGGAGTTAGACGATCGGCGTCAGGGCGGTTGGCTTGATCTTCGTCGCCAGCGCCTTGCCTTTGCGCGCGCGTTTGCCGAAGTGCACCGCCAGCGCCGATGCCGACAGCCGCTCTTCCTGCGCCTTGCCACCGCGTCCGATGCCCGAGACGATCACGCCTTTCTGGCTGATCGGCTTGGCCGCGATCAAGGTCTCCTTGTCGTCCAGTTCCATCAGGATGACGCCACGGCCGCCATTGGTCAGCACCTTCATTTCGTCCATGCCGAACACCAGCACCCGCGCGTTGGCCGACAGTACCGCCACCGCGCTGGCGCCGTCGCCAACCACCGCCGGCGGCAGCGGCATGTCGCCTTCGTCCAAGGTGATGAAGGCCTTGCCGCCCTTGATGCGGCTGACCATGTCGCCGGCCTTGGCGATGAAGCCGAAGCCCGCGCTGGTGGCCATCATCAGCTGCGTCGCGGCGGGACCGGCGAAGTAATGCTGGATCCGGGCGCCGCTGGCCAGGTCGATCAGTGTGGTGATCGGCACGCCGTCGCCGCGCGCGTTCGGCAGCGCGGCCACCGGCACCGAGTACACCTTGCCGTTGCTGCCGAAGGCGAGCAGATTGTCGACCGTGCGGCATTCGAACGCGCCGTACAGCGTGTCGCCGGCCTTGAACGTGAATTGCGTGGCGTCGTGGCCGATGCCGGTGCGCGCGCGTATCCAGCCTTTTTCCGAGATGATCACGGTGACCGGTTCGTCCACCACCTTCTGTTCGACCACCGCTTTCTGCGCTTCCTCGATCAGCGTGCGGCGGGCGTCGCCGTACTGCTTGGTGTCGGCTTCGATTTCCTTGATGATGGCGCGCTTCATCGACGCCGGGTTGTCGAGCAGGTCCTGCAGCAGCTGCTTTTCTTTGCGCAGCTCGGCCAGTTCCTGCTGGATCTTGATCGCTTCCAGACGCGCCAGCTGGCGCAGGCGGATTTCCAGGATGTCCTCGGCCTGGATGTCCGACAGGCGGAAGCGCTCCATCAGCGCCGCCTTCGGTTCGTCCGAGTTGCGGATGATGTGGATCACTTCATCGATATTGAGCAGGATCGTCTCGCGGCCTTCCAGGATATGGATGCGCGCGTCGACCTTGCCCAGTTTGAACTTGGTGCGGCGGGTGACCGTGATGAAGCGGAAGTCGATCCATTCCTGCAGAATCTCTCCCAGCCCCTTTTGGCGCGGACGGCCATCGCCGCCGATCATCACGAGGTTGATCGACGCCGACGATTCGAGCGAGGTATGCGCCAGCAGCATCAGCATGAATTCGGTCTGATCCTGGTTCTTCGACTTCGGTTCGAACACCAGGCGCACCGGCGCGGCGCGACCCGATTCGTCGCGGATGGTGTCGAGCGAGTTGAGGATCACGGACTTGAGCGCCATCTGTTCCGGCGACAGCGCCTTCTTGCCCATCTTGATCTTCGGATTGGTCAGCTCCTCGATCTCCTCGAGCACCTTCTGCGACGAGGTGCCCGGCGGCAGTTCGGTGACCACCGCCTGCCACTGGCCGCGCGCCAGCTCTTCGATCTTCCAGCGCGCGCGCACCTTCATGCTGCCACGCCCGTTGGCGTACATTTCGCTGATCTGCGCCGCCGGCGTGATGATCTGGCCACCGCCCGGGAAGTCCGGGCCCGGCACCAGCGCCATCAACTCGCTGTGCGAGATCTTCGGATTGCGGATCATGGCGACGGCCGCCTGCGTGACCTCGCCCAGGTTGTGCGACGGGATTTCCGTCGCCAGGCCGACCGCGATGCCGGAGGCGCCGTTCAGCAGCACCATCGGCAGTCGCGCCGGCAGCAGGCACGGTTCCTCGGTCGAGCCGTCGTAGTTGGCCTGGAATTCCACCGTACCCAGGTTGATCTCGTCGAGCAGCACCTTGGCGATCGGCGTGAGCCGCGCCTCGGTGTATCGCATCGCCGCCGCGCCGTCGCCGTCGCGCGAGCCGAAGTTACCCTGGCCGTCGACCAGCGGATAGCGCAGCGAAAAGTCCTGCGCCATGCGCACCATGGCGTCGTACACCGACTGGTCGCCGTGCGGGTGCAATTTACCCAGCACGTCGCCGACCACGGTGGCCGATTTGCGCGGCTTGGCGGTCGGGTTCAAGCCCATTTCGTTCATCGCGTACAGGATGCGGCGCTGCACCGGCTTTTGGCCGTCGCACACGTCCGGCAGCGCGCGGCCCTTGACCACCGAGATGGCGTAATCTAGGTAGGCGCGTTCGGCGAAGGTGGACAGGGTCAGCGTTTCGCCGCCGTCGCCACCGTCGGTCGGGCCGTCGCCGTCGCCGCCTTGCGGCGGAACGGGAGGCACAGGAGGCTGCGGCGGCTGGCCGGCGGGTGCCGGCGCCGGCGCGGATTCGTCAAAGAGATTTGCTTGAGTCATAGTCGTTCAAAATTAAATATCGGCTTCGGCTTCGTTGCCGTGTTCTTCGATCCACGCGCGGCGGGCGGCGGCTTCGCCTTTACCCATCAGCATATTGAAGCGCGCGGCCGATTCGCCGTGCGCGAAGGCGCCCAGCGACACCGGCAGCAGGCGGCGGGTGTCCGGATTCATCGTGGTTTCCCACAGCTGTTCGGCGTTCATCTCGCCCAGGCCTTTGAAGCGCGAGATCGACCAGGCGCCTTCCTTCAGGCCATCCTTGCGCAGCTTGTCCTCGATGGCCACCAGCTCGCCCGGATCGAGCGCGTACAGCTTCTGGATCGGTTTCTTGCCGCGCGCCGGCGCGTCGACGCGGTACAGCGGCGGACGGGCGATGCAGATGTTACCGTTGGCGATCAGGCCCGGGAAGTGCTTGAAGAAGAGCGTCAGCAGCAGTACCTGGATGTGCGAGCCGTCGACGTCCGCATCGGAGAGGATGCAGATTTTGCCGTAGCGCAGACCGGAGAGATCCGGCGCGCTGTCGGCCGTGTGCGGATCGACGCCGATGGCCACCGAGATGTCGTGGATCTCGTTGTTGGCGAACAGGCGGTCGCGGTCCGTCTCCCACGAGTTGAGCACCTTGCCGCGCAGCGGCAGGATGGCCTGGAACTCCTTGTCGCGGCCCATCTTGGCCGAACCGCCCGCCGAGTCGCCCTCGACCAGGAACAATTCGGTGCGGTGCACGTCGGTCGATTCGCAGTCGGTCAGCTTGCCCGGCAAAACGGCCACGCCCGAAGACTTCTTCTTCTCGACTTTTTGCAGGGAGCGCAGGCGCGATTGCGCCTGTTTAATGACCAGCTCCGCCAGTTTTTTGCCGTAGTCGACATGGTGGTTGAGCCACAGTTCGAGCGCCGGCTTGGAGTAGGTCGACACCAGGCGCACGGCGTCGCGCGAGTTGAGGCGTTCCTTGATCTGGCCCTGGAACTGCGGGTCCAGCACCTTGGCCGACAGCACGAACGAGACGCGCGCGAACACGTCCTCCGGCAGCAGCTTGACGCCTTTCGGCAGCAGCGAGTGCATTTCGACGAAGTTTTTCACCGCGCCGTACAAGCCGTCGCGCAGGCCCGATTCGTGGGTGCCGCCGTTCGGCGTTGGAATCAGGTTGACGTAGGATTCGCGCACCACGGCGCCTTGCTCGGTCCATGCCACCACCCAGGCCGCGCCTTCGCCCTCGGCGAAGCCTTCGGCGTCCGGGCCGGCGAACTGCGCGCCCTCGAACAGCGGGATCAGGGTCTCGCCGTCGGTCGCCTGCGCCAGAGCCTCGGTCAGGTAGCCGCGCAGGCCGTCGTTGTACTGCCAGGTTTGCGATTCACCGGTCTTGGCGTTGGCCAGCGTGACGGTCACGCCGGGCAGCAGCACCGCCTTGGAGCGCAGCAGGCGCTGAAGTTCGGTTTGCGAGATGACGGGCGAGTCGAAGTATTTGGCGTCCGGCCATGCGGTGACGCGGGTGCCGGACTTTTTGCCGTCGCGCGGCGCGACCACGGACGACAGCGGCTCGACCACGTCGCCGTGTTCGAAGGCCAGCTTGTGCAGGCCGGTGCCATCGGGTTCCTTGCGCCAGACGGTGATCTCCAGGCGCTTCGACAGCGCGTTGGTGACCGACACGCCGACGCCGTGCAGACCGCCGGAGAAGGCGTAGGCGCCGCCCGAGCCCTTGTCGAACTTACCGCCGGCGTGCAGGCGGGTGAAGACGATTTCCACCGTCGGCACGCCCTCTTCGGGGTGCAGGCCGACCGGGATGCCACGGCCGTCGTCTTCGATGGTGATGCTGCCGTCGGCGTTTTGCGTCACGACGATGTTCTTGCAATGGCCGCCCAGCGCCTCGTCGGAGGCATTGTCGATCACTTCCTGGATGATGTGCAGCGGATTTTCGGTGCGGGTGTACATGCCCGGACGTTGCTTGACTGGTTCCAGGCCCTTGAGGACCCGGATGGATGATTCGCTGTAGTCGGAAACTGGTTTTTTAGTGGCCATACGTTCAAGCTTGTGATTTTAATACTGGGTTTATGTACAGTTTTAGGCGTTCGTTTGCGTATTCTATCCTCAACCGGGTGCGATCGCGGCCTAAAACGGGACAAAAAATAGCTGCGGGCCAATTTATACACGATGTTTACAACGGGGGCGTGACTTTTTAGACCGTTTTTACGGTCGCCTCGATAAGCTGATTCGTATCGCAACGATCAATCAGGAGTTCGATATGCACGCCTTTTTCCATACCCGGTCCGCCCCGCGCCGCTCGATCTGGTCCCTCGGCGCCCGCGGGCGCAGGTCCACGCCGGTCGTCGCGCGGTCCTGTGTGATGCAGCTGACGGTCGATACGGCCGCCGTGACGGCGCTGCGCCAGCTGGTCATGCGCCTGTGCGGTGACTCGCTCGAGTTCATGCGCATCGAGGCTTGCGAGCATGGCGCGCGCATGAAAGTGTGGCTGTGCGTCGGCGCGGCCATGGTGGCGCGGGTCATGGAGGCGGTGATGCGGTCGCTGCCCGGCGCCGAGTTCGGACGCTTTGTCGAGCGGACGGCGCTTTGATCGTCGCGGTCCTGTAGCCCAATTTTGTCAACCATCGAAAGAAAGAACCGCATCATGAACAAATTACTGCTCGCCGCCGCCATCGGCGCCGCTATCGCCTGCGGCCATGCCCGCGCCGGGGATACCGCGTCCGCCGTTGTCGCCAAGCCGGATAATGAAACCAGTTTCAATGCCGCCGTGGTCTCGGACTATCGCTATCGGGGCATCTCGCAGACCCGCCTGAAGCCCGCGT
Source organism: Duganella sp. (assembly GCA_035565375.1). GTDB lineage: Bacteria > Pseudomonadota > Gammaproteobacteria > Burkholderiales > Burkholderiaceae_D > Rugamonas. The sequence continues at coordinate 8,470 of DATMSN010000938.1, forward strand.
TGCAGGGGGGCTTCGACTATGTGAACAATCCGACCGGCCTCTATGCCGGCGTCTGGATGTCGACTATCAAATGGACCAAGGACGCGGGCGGCGATGGCGATGTCGAAGTCGATATCTATGCGGGCAAGCGCGGGCAGGTCAGCGAGGCGGTGTCGTACGACGTGGGCGTGCTGACCTATGTGTACCCGTCCAACGATCTGAAAAACGTGCGCGGCTTCGCCAACGCCGACACCACCGAGATTTATGGGCAGCTGGGTTATGGGCCTGCCTATATTAAGTACTCGCACGCGGTGACTAATTTGTTCGGCTTCGTCGACAGCAAAAACAGCGGCTATGTGGATATTGGCGCGAATATCGACGCGGGCGATGGCTTCACCGTCAATCTGCACGCCGGACATCAGAAGGTGAAGCACAACGACGCGTCGAGCTACACCGACTGGAAGATCGGCACCGCCAAGGACTTCGGCGTGGTGACCGGCGCGCTGGCGGTGATCGGCACGAATGCCGACAAAACGGCATACGCCTCGCCGGCCAACGGCAAATTCCTCGGCAAGACCGCTGTGCAGCTCATGATCAGCAAGGTTTTTTAATAGGCCGCCACGTCTGGGCACGTCTGATCAGGGCTAAATCACGTAGGGCGGATTAGCGAAGCGTAATCGGCCATGC
>DATMSN010000939.1:0-1772 GCA_035565375.1 Duganella sp.
CAGCGATGCCAGCAGCGCCGCATAGGAACTCGTGTGCGCCGGTTCGCGCACGGGCAGGCGGCGGCTCAGCACGAACGCCAGGCCGGCCATCACCAGTGCCGACAGCATGAAGATCGCGTGCCAGTTCAGCGCATCGGTGACGAGGCTGGACACGGGGCGCGCCAGCATGATCCCCAGCAGCAGGCCGCTGACCACCTTGCCCACCGTGTGGCCGCGCGTCGATTCCTTCGACAGGTGCGCGGCGAACGGCACGATGATCTGCGCCGCCACCGATCCCAGGCCGATGCCCAGCGCGGCGGTCAGGAACAGCCATGCGCTGGTGCTGAACGCGGCCAGCACCAGCATCGCGGATGTGAACAGCAGGCCGCTGAAGATTAGGCGGCGGTTTTCCAGCAGGTCGCCCAGCGGGACGACGAACAGCAGGCCGATGGTGTAGCCGATCTGCGTCAACGTGACGATCAGGCCCGCCGCCCCGGCCGACAGGCCGGTGGCCGCGCTGATCGGGCCGACCAGCGTTTGCGCGTAATACAGGTTGGCGACGATCAGGCCCGTCGCCGCGGCCAGCAACAGCACCATGCCGGGGCTGATGTCGTTTTCTTCGGTTTTGCTCATGATGGCTCCATGGGTGGAATGTCGATGGGCTAAGTGTAGGCAAAACGGCGGCAAAGATAATTAGGGCATAATGCACCCATACTTTTCACTTTATATGAACAATCATGGATCGCTTGAAAGCCATGCAGGTGTTTGTGCGGATCGTCGAGGCCAACAGCTACACCAAGGCGGCCGAGACGCTCGATTTGCCACGCGCGGCGTTGACGGCGACGATCAAGAAGCTCGAGGCCTTCCTCGGCACCCAGCTGCTGCAGCGGACCACGCGCCGCCTGTCGCTGACGCCGGACGGCGCCGACTACTTCAAGAAATGCCTCGACATCCTGCAGGCGGTGGAGGACGCCGAGGGCACCTTCCGCGGCCAGGGCACGGCCAAGCCAAAAGGCCGGCTGCGGGTGGAGCTGCCCGGCGCCGTCGGCCGCAATCTGGTGATGCCGCATATCGGCGCCTTTTGCCGCGACTATCCGGACATCGACCTGGTCGTCTCGCTGAGCGAGCAGGTGAAGGATCTGACGCGGGAAGGGCTGGACTGCTCGCTGCGCGTGGGCGATTTGCAGGATTCGTCGATGATCGGCCGCCGCATCGGCAACATGGGCTTTCTGACGTGCGCCGCGCCGGCCTACCTGGCCGCCCATGGCACGCCGCGCACGCTCGACGACCTGCACGCGCATCGCGGCGTGACGCATTTCTCCGGCCGCACCGGCCGCCCGTTCGACTGGGACTTCGTCGCCGACGGCAGCGTGGTGACGATGGCGGTGCGCGGCGCCATCGCGGTCAACGATCCGGACGCCTACATCGTCTGCGCGCTGCAGGGCATGGGCCTGATCCAGGCGGCGCGCTACCAGGTGCGCCATCACCTGGCCAGCGGCGCGCTGGTCGAGGTGCTGGGCGATACGCCGCCCATGCCGATGCCCATCTCGCTGCTGTATCCGCAGGGGCGCATGGCGTCGCCGCGCCTGGGCGTGTTCGCCGCCTGGCTGGCCGCCTTGTTCCGCGACGACGCCGATCTGCAGGCCTGAGTTGCAAAAAATGGTTGTTTTGTCGGCATCACAGGCGCTGCGGGCGATTATAATGTTCCCATGAAAAAACATTCCATGCTTTGGGCGGCGGCCGCCGCGACGTCGCTGGCGCTGTCCGCGTGCGGCGGTGGTGGCGGCGGCGAC
>DATMSN010000940.1:0-2606 GCA_035565375.1 Duganella sp.
ACAACAACGAAATTGTGACATTTCTGTATAAATTTGACCCCGATCAAGACCTTCCGCGTCACACTAAAAAAAGACGACCAGACAAACAACAGCGTCGCTAGACAACCATGGAGGGTAAACAATGAAACAAACGAAGCTTGCAATCCGCACCTCGGCGGTAACCGATACACCCAAGCGACCCGCGATCAAATCGCTGATGGCGCTGGCGGTGCTGGGCGCCTTCGCCGCGACGGCAAGCGCGCAGGACGGCCTGCCGATCACCATCAGCGGCTTCGGCACGGCGGCGGTCACCAGGACCAACACCGACCAGGCGGAGTTCAGCCGCGTCAGCCAGGCCGCCGGCGCCGGCAAGGACTTGCGCACCGGCGTGGACTCCGACTTCGGCGTGCAGGCCACGGCCAAGTACAGCGACAACCTGTCCTTCACCGCGCAAGGCCTGGTAGTCAAACGCGGAGAGCACGACGCCTACACCGGCCACCTGGCATGGGCCTTCGCCAAGTACAAGATCAACGACGATTTCAGTGTACGTCTGGGCCGCATCGCCGCGCCGATCTACATGATTTCGGACGTGCGCAACGTCGGCTACGCCAACACCATGCTGCGCCCGCCGACGGAGGTGTATGCGCAGGTGCCGATGGACTCCATCGACGGCGGCGACATCCTCTACCAGCACGGCTTCGGCGACAGCACGGTGAGCGCCCAGCTGGCCGCCGGCACCACGAAGAACAAGTCGCCGGGCACCACCGCCAACATCGGCACGGTCGCGGCCCAGGTGACGCTCGAGAACGGGCCGTTCACCTACCGGCTCGCCCACTCCCAGGCCAACGTCAGCATTCACAACGGCCAGCTCGACCAACTGGTCGGCGCCGTCAAGGCCGCGGGCCTCGGCGTTTCGGACCAGCTGGACCTGATCGACTTCAAAGGCACGTTCACCGCCGCCGGCTTGATCATGGACTACAAGAACATCCTCGCCCAGACCGAATACGCGAGGCGCAAAACCGATACCCGCCTGGTGCCGGATACCACCTCGTGGTACGTCATGCTGGGCTACCGCGTCGGCAAATTCGTCCCGTACTACCTGCACGGGGACGTCAAGCAGGACAGCATCCGCAGCTTCGCCTCGCTGCCCACCAGCGGTCCGCTGGCCGGCCTGAGCGCGGGCCTGAACGGCGCGATCAAGACCGGCGAGCAATCCAGCAACGCCATCGGCGTGCGCTGGGACTTCTACAAGTCGGCCGCGCTGAAGGTGCAGATCGACCGCCTCAGCCCGCGCAACGGCAGCAGCGGGACGCTGATCAACGTCAAGCCCGGCTACGACGGCAAGGATGTCACCGTCTATGCGGCCGCCATCGATTTCGTCTTCTAAGGAGAGCCACATGAAAACGACTATCGGCAAGCTGCTGCTGGCGGCGGGACTGTGCGCGTTCGCCGCTCCTTCGTTCGCGGCGGAGATCGTGGTGATCGTCAATCCGAAGAATCCGGCCACGCGCATGTTCAGCGAACAGGCGGGCCAATTCTTCCTCGGCAAATCGACGCTGTTCACGCCCGTCGAACACACCGACGGACCGCTGCGCAACGAGTTCTATAAAAAAGTGCTGGACAAGGACAGCGCGCAGGTCAAGGCGATCTGGTCGAAGCTGGTCTTCACCGGCAAGGCCAGCGCGCCCAAGGAATACGCCTCCAGCGCCGAGGTGAAGAAGGCGGTGGCGGCCGACGCCAGCGCCATCGGCTACATCGAAAAATCGCAGGTCGACGACACGGTCAAGGTCATCCTCACCGTGCAGTGACGACGAGGCGTTCCAACCCGCACGGCCAGCCAGGGTCGGACCCGTCGGGTCCGACCCTTAAGTGGGCCGGCCAGCGTAACGGCAAAAGCACAGGGGGTGAAAATCCCCCTATCCCTCGACCACGATCACCGGCCGCAGACGTTTGCGCGACGCGCGCGCGTGCGGCACCCAGGCGTGGGTCTGCCAGCGGCGCCACATGATCAAGCCGCGTATCCATTCGTCGGCGACGTAGGCGATCCACACGCCGATCAATCCCCAGCCCAGTCCCACCCCGAGCAGCCAGCTTCCCCCCGCCAGCACCAGCAGCATCGACAGGGCGCCAGCCATTACCGGAAAGCGCGCGTCGCCGGCCGCGCGCAGCGCGTTGATCACCACCAGGTTGAAGGTGCGGCCCGGCTCCAGCAGCACCGTGATCCACAACAGCGTGACGCCGGCGTCGATGATGTGCCGATCCTGCGTGAACCAGCCTAGCAGCCAGCGTCCCGCCAGCGCGGCGGCGGCGGCGATCAGCACGCAGGCCACCAGCCCGATCTTCAGCGCGCGCCGCACCACCGCGTGCGCCTCGCGCAGCTCGCCGGCGCCGATCAGATAGCCGACCACGATCTCCACCGCCAGGCCGGTGGCGATACTGAACATCATCACGCCGCCCATCAACTGCAGCACGTAGGCCTGGGTCGCCAGCGAGGTCGCGCCCAGCTGCGCCGCCGTCGCCACGCTGAACATGAACGCCAGGCGGTAGGCGATATTTTCGGCGGCGCCCGGCAAGCCGATATGCAGCACCGCCGCCAGCTCGCGCCGCGGCAGCCGCCACCAGTCGCT
>DATMSN010000941.1:0-3548 GCA_035565375.1 Duganella sp.
ATCTCGGCGATGACAACCGCCGCGACCACGGCACCGGCCGCCGCCACCCCGGAGCAACTGGCCGCGCTGGATGCCGCGCTGGCCGCGCTCGATCCGACTAGCAGCGGTACGATTGTCGACATGTCGCCGGACGAGATCGCCGCCAAGCTGGCCGCCGCCATCACTGTGCCAGCTGTCAAGGCCGGTACGCTAGTGTTCGACCGCAATGGCGCGCTCAGCCCCGGCGCCATGGCCGCCCTGCCAACGCCGCAAACCCTGCCGTTCTCGATCAGCCTGCCGATCTTCCCGGACACCGGTGCGCAGCAGCCGATGACCGTGTCGACCACGTTCGACAAGACCACGCAGTACGGCAGCGTGACCAACGACCTCGGCTCGACCCAGGACGGCTACTCGGCCGGTTCGTGGCAGCGTTACGCGATCGACGAGAACGGCGTCATCCTGGGCCAGTACAGCAACGGCAAGTCGCGCGCCATGGGCCAGATCGCCATGGCCAACTTCGCCAGCGTCGACGGCCTGACCCCGCTGGGCAACAACGCCTGGTCGGAAAGCTCGAAGTCGGGCCCGCCGCAAGTGGGCGTGCCCAACGCCGGCTCGATGGGTTCGCTGCGCGCCAGCTCGGTGGAAATCTCGAACGTCGACCTGACGGCCGAACTGGTCAACATGATCACCGCGCAGCGCGTCTACCAGGCCAACGCGCAGACGATCAAGACCCAGGACGGCATCATGCAGACGCTGGTCAATCTGCGGTAATCTTGTTAATGAGGTAAGCCATGGACCGTCTGATCTACACCGCGATGACCGGGGCGCGGCACGTGCTCGAGCAGCAAGCGACCACGTCCAACAACCTGGCCAACGTCAACACCACCGGCTTTCGCGCCCAGCTCGACAGCTTCCGCGCCGTGCCGGTGGTGTCGCAGGGCTTGCAGACGCGCGCCTTCGTGGTCGATTCGACGGTCGGCGCCGACATGCGCGCCGGACCGATCCAGACCACCGGGCGGCCGCTCGACATCGCCATCCGCGACCAGGGCTGGATCGCCGTGCAGTCGCCGGACGGCTCCGAGGCCTACACCCGCAACGGCAGCCTGAAGGTCAGCGAGAACGGCCTGCTGCAGACGGCCGGCGGCCAGACCCTGATCGGCGACGGCGGCCCGATCGCCATCCCGCCGGACGTGACGGTGATGATCGCCGGCGACGGCACCGTCAGCACCGTCTCGACCGACTACCAGCCGGGGCCTTCCAACACCCTGGGCCGCATCAAGCTGGTCAATCCCGACCCCAAGGGCCTGGTGCGCGGCGACGACGGCCTGTTCCGCCAGAAGGACGGCACGCCGGCGCAGAACGATCCCTTGGTGCGCGTGGTCGACGGCGCGGTCGAGGGCAGCAACGTCAATCCGGTCGATTCCATGGTCAATATGATCAGTCTGGCAAGGCAGTTCGAGATGCAAATGAGCCTGTTGAAGAACGCCGAGAATAACGCCGCAAAAGCCACCCAGATCCTCGCTTTGGGTTGACCGCCGCTCCCGCATAATGGTGGTGTGGGATGAGTAGCTGTCGCTTCTGGCCGCTCCCATCCATGCTACGGGAGAAGGAAAATGATACGTTCACTTTGGATCGCCAAGACGGGCATGGAGGCGCAGCAGACCGCGCTCGACGTCACCTCCAACAATCTGGCCAACGTCAGCACCAACGGGTTTAAGAAGTCGCGCGCCGTGTTCGAGGACTTGTTGTACCAGAACATACGCCAGCCGGGCGGCCAGTCGTCGCAGCAGACCAACCTGCCGTCGGGCATGCAGCTCGGCACCGGTGTGCGTCCCGTGGCGATCGAACGCGTGCACACCCAGGGCAATCCGCAGTCGACCGGCAACGACAAGGACTTGATGGTCAACGGCAACGGCTTCTTCAACGTGCTGCTGCCCGACGGCACCACCGCCTACACCCGCGACGGCTCCTTCCAGCGCGACAACAACGGCCAGATGGTCACCTCCAGCGGCTTCGTGCTGCAGCCGGCCATCACCATCCCGATCACCGCGCAAAGCATCACCGTCGGCCGCGACGGCACCGTCTCGGTGACGTTGCCGGGCCAGGTGGCGCCGCAGCAGATCGGCAGCATCCAGCTGTCGACCTTCATCAACCCGACCGGGCTCGAGTCCAAGGGCGAGAACCTCTACGTCGAGACCGGCGCGTCCGGCAATGCGCAGACCAACACCCCGGGCACCAACGGCACCGGCGTGGTGTTGCAGGGCTTTGTCGAAACGTCCAACGTCAACGTGGTCGAGGAGATGGTCAACATGATCCAGAACCAGCGCGCCTACGAGATCAATTCCAAGGCCATCACCACGTCCGACCAGATGCTGGCCAAGCTGGCGCAGCTGTAAGGGGAACACCATGAAACACGCATTGATCCTGATCGCCACCGCCGCGCTGGCCGGCTGCATGACGACGCCGACGTCGATCGTCAGCATGCCGATGTCGGCCCGTCCGCTGGGCGGCGAGCAGCTGGCCGCCAAGCCGAACAACGGCGCCATCTACCAGGGCGCGGCCTTCCGGCCGATCTTCGAGGACCGCCGCGCGCGCCAGGTGGGCGACGTGCTGACCCTGGTCATCACCGAGCGCACCACCGCCAACAAGGCCGGCACCAGTTCGGGCAACAAGTCCGGCAACGTCAGCGTGGCGCTGCCCAAGCCGCTGCAGTCGACGTTCGGCAATCCGCTGGCCGTGACCAACGAGAGCAAGTATTCGGACGGCGACAACCAGAGCGCCAGCAACGCCTTCACCGGCACCATGGGCGTGACGGTGGTCGAGGTGCTGTCGAACGGCAACCTGATCGTGGCCGGCGAAAAACAGGTGGCGATGAACAAGGGCGTCGAGTTCATCCGCTTCTCCGGCATGATCAATCCCGACAACATCGCCACCGGCAACACCGTGGCCTCGACCGCCGTGGCCGACGCCAAGGTCGAGTACCGCACCAGCAGCCAGGTCGACCGCGCGGAAATGGCCTCGATGGCCTCGCGCTTCTTCCAAAGCCTGCTGCCGTTCTGAGGCCATGATGAACACTCCCCACCTGTTCCCCGGCCCGCGCCGCCTGGCCACGCTGTTCAAGCTGGGCAAGCTGGTGTCGATCGTGCTGGCGTTCATCCTGCTGGCGACCCTGGTGCGAAGCGCCCACGCCGAGCGCCTGCGCGACCTGGCCAGCATCGCCGGCGTGCGCCAGAACCAGTTGATCGGCTACGGCCTCGTCGTCGGCCTCGACGGCAGCGGCGACCAGACCACGCAGACCCCGTTCACCGTGCAAAGCGTGGTGTCGATGCTGCAGCAACTGGGCGTGAACCTGCCGCAGGGCACCCAGCTGCAATTGAAGAACGTCGCCGCCGTCATGGTCACCGCGTCGCTGCCGCCGTTCGCGCAGCCGGGCCAGACGCTCGACATCACCGTCTCGTCGATGGGCAACGCCAAGAGCCTGCGCGGCGGCACCCTGTTGATGACGCCTTTGAAGGGGGCCGACGGCCAGGTCTACGGCATGGCGCAGGGCAACGTGCTGGTGGGCGGCG
>DATMSN010000942.1:0-3104 GCA_035565375.1 Duganella sp.
GCCTCTGTAGGGCGGATTAGCGCAGAGTAATCGGCGATGTTTGCGCCGCCGGCGGCTCATGCATGGCCGATTACGGCGTTCCGCCTCTCAAGCCTACCGGAAGGTAGGCCGCCCCTTCGGTGGGCCCCCGGGGCGGTTAGCGGGCCTCGCCCGCTAATCCGCCCTACGTAAGTGGAACCGCGACACACCCCCAATTCGCGCACATGTGCCCTATCCCACAGACAATCCCCCGGGATGTTCCTAACATTCTGGAATGAATACCCACCATTGGTTCCTGCTGGTCGGCTGCCTGATGCTGGCGCGCGGCCTGGCCGCGACCACGATTTCCCGGTCGCCGTTCACTTCGGCGATGGTCTATCTCGGCTTCGGCATCCTGCTCGGCCCCACGGTGCTCAACATCCTCGACTTCGATCCGATGCTGCAATCGGACCTGCTGGAGGTGCTGACCGAGATCGCCATCCTGATCTCGCTGTTCTCGGCCGGGATCAAGATGCCGGTGCCGTTCAAGCTGCGGCACTGGGACGCGCCGCTGCGGCTGGCGTGGGTGTCGATGACGCTGACGGTGGCGCTGGTGGCGGCCTTCTCCTTCTTCGTCCTGGGCTTGCCGCTGGGCGCCGGCATCCTGTTGGGCGGCATCCTGGCGCCGACCGATCCGGTGCTGGCGACCGACGTCCAGGTCCGCCACGCCGGCGACAAGGATCAACTGCGCTTCACCCTGACCTGCGAGGCCGGCATGAACGACGGCAGCGCCTTCCCCTTCGTCTTTCTTGGTCTGGCCATGCTGGGCGTGGGCGAAGACACCGGCGCCTATCACTGGCGCTGGTTCCTGGTCGACGTGGTGTGGGCCTCGGGCGCGGCGATCGTCGTGGGCTATGTCGGCGGCGCGCTGACGGCGCGGCTGGGCTGGCGCCTGCGCATCGTCGAGCCACGGCACGAGATCATGGACGACTTGGTGGGATTGGGTCTGATCGCCGTCGTCTACGGCGTGTCCAGCCTGATACACGCGTGGGGCTTCCTGGCGGTGTTCTTCGCCGCGGTGGCGCTGCGCCAGACGGAATTGGTGCTGGCCGGCGCGCCCAAGGACCGCCAAGGCTTGCTGGAACAGGACGTGACCAAATCGGCCGCAGCCCGAACCAGCCAGACGCACGAGGCGCCGATGACCGTCAGCACCGAATCGCTGGTGTTCAAGGAGCACCTCGAACGCTTGTCCGAGCTGACCCTGGTGCTTCTGCTGGGCGGCATGATCTCTCTGTACAACATGGACCTGGACGCGTTGTGGATGGCCGTGTTCCTGTTCTTTATCGCGCGGCCGGTCAGCGTGTTCCTCGGCCTGGCCGGCAGCGCCACCAGTTTCCGCCTGCGCGCGATGACCGGGTGGTTCGGCGTGCGCGGCATCGGCTCCATCTATTATTTGATGTACGCGATCGAACAAGGCCTGGCGCCTGTCCTGGCCGAGCAGCTGACGCACATTTCGCTGTTCGTCATCATGCTCTCGATCGTGGTGCACGGCTTCAGTGTCAAGCCGTTGATGGACCGCGTCTGGCCCCGGCGCTAGCCGCCGATCCGGTCAAATCCCCTCCAGACTGAGCGCCCGCACCGCGCCGCGCAGCAGTCCATGCAGCCGCACGCGCTCCTCGTGATCCATGTCCGGGAACATCTGCATCTCGACCTCGCGCACCTTGCCGTCGCACTGCGCCAGGATCGCGTGCCCGGCCTCCGTTAGCTGGATCTGGATGATGCGCCCGTGCGACGGATCGGGCGTGCGTTCGATCCAGCCCTTCGCTTCGATCGACTTGACCATCTCGTTGGCCGACTGCGGCGACACCATCGTCCGCACCGCCAACTGCGCGTTCGACAGCGCGCCCTGCGCCCGGAACACCGACAGCGCCGTGTACTGCGGCACCGTCACGCCGGCCGGCGCGCAGCAATCGCGCAGCCGCTTGCCCAGCACGTGGTCGAGACGCCCCACCAGGTAGGCCAGGCCCATAGGTTTGGTGCTATCGGAAAAATCTGCTTTGACCATAAAAATTTTCTTGTAAAACAAAAGAGGTGGGTATAGTATAAGTCACATATCAGGCAGCCTGATACTTAAATCTAAAGATTAGCTCACTAGAAGGAGACACATTGTATGTCCAAATATGAAGCCCGCTGGGAAACCGTCAAGGTCGATGTCGAAAAAGGTATCGGCTGGATCACCCTGAACCGTCCCGACAAGCGCAACGCCATGAGCCCGACCCTGAACCGGGAGATGATCGACGTGCTCGAGACGCTGGAGCTGGACGAGGAAGCGCAAGTCATCGTGCTGACCGGCGCCGGCGACGCCTGGACCGCCGGCATGGACCTGAAAGAGTACTTCCGCGAGAACGACGGCAAGCCGGAGATCTTCCAGGAGCGCCTGCGCCGCGACTGCTCGCAGTGGCAATGGAAGCTGCTGCGCATGTACAGCAAGCCAACCATCGCCATGGTCAACGGCTGGTGCTTCGGCGGCGCGTTCTCGCCGCTGGTCGCCTGCGACCTGGCCATCGCCGCCGACGAAGCGGTGTTCGGCCTGTCCGAGATCAACTGGGGCATCCCGCCCGGTAACCTGGTCAGCAAGGCCGTCGCCGACACCATGGGCCACCGCCAGGCGCTGCACTACATCATGACCGGCGACACCTTCACCGGCCAGGAAGCGGCGGCCATGGGCCTGATCAACAAGAGCGTGCCGCGCGCCCAGCTGCGCGACGAAGTGGTCGCGCTGGCGGAAAAACTGCTGGCCAAGGCGCCGACCGTGCTGCGCATCGCCAAGAACGGCTTCAAGCGCTGCCGCGAACTGAATTGGGACCAGAACGAGGACTACCTGTACGCCAAGGTCGACCAGTCCAACTACCGCGATCCGGAAAAAGGACGCGCCCAGGGCCTCAAGCAGTTCCTGGACGATAAGACCATCAAACCAGGTCTGCAGACGTTCAAACGCGGCTAAACTCTATAACAAAAATACAAGGAGACAACCATGTTTGACACCGATCTGCTGATCGGCGGCCAAGGCGCCGCCGCCCAAGACAAGGCCAGCTTCGAGCGCCGCAATCCCGCCAGCGGCGAAGTGGCCACCCGCGCCGCCGCCG
>DATMSN010000943.1:0-2240 GCA_035565375.1 Duganella sp.
GACGGCGGCCGCCGCCACGCGTCCGGCGATCAGCTTGCGGGCCAGTTCGACGGCGCGCTGGCTGCCCTCGTCGACCTCCAGGTTCTGCGCGCGCAGCACGTCGCCGACCGAATACCCCAGCTGAAAGCCGATCGGCCCGTCCAGGTTGTGGAAGGTCTTGCCGTCCCATTCGACCTTGCTGCCTTTTTTGCGCAGCACCACATAGCGGTCCACGTGCATGCGCTTGCCCACGTCCGGGGTTTCGCCGCCCGGGTACTCGCCCAATTCACGCCGATCGGGCTTGTAGCTGACGGCGAAGGCGCCGTCGACCGCGTTCGCCTTCAATTGCGCCAGGCAGCGCTTCCATGGAATGCTCAGGTAATCGAACTGGATGTCGAGCCGCTGCTCGACCATCTTGAGCAGCGCGAAATTGAGGCCGCCGCCCTTCTCGGTGCGCCACGGCAGCACGTCCTGCGCCTCGAAGCACAGGGTGACGACTTCCTTGCCCCGGTCGGCGGCGTGCGCCGGCAGCGGCGACGCCAATGCCAATGCCAACGCCAGCAAGGCGGCGGCCCGGTGGTGTTTTGTGCGGTCGGTCATCGGCGTCTCCCGTTTTTTTCTAGCCGCTGGTGCGGATGCTGAAATCCACACCGACTTCGTCCCAGTTCTCCTGTTCCTTCTCCAGCCAGTACGACAGCGTCGGATGCTCGGCCACCCACTCGCGGCGGATCTCCAGCTCGACGCGGTTCTTCACACGCAGCTTGAGCAGGCTGAAATCGATGTCGATCCGCGAGTGCATGAACAGCACCGCCAGCCGCAGCGCCACCACCGCCTTGGCGAAATCCGGCTCGGCCAGCATCTCGGCCACCTTGCGCAGGTTGCCCTTGTGGGAGAGGATCAGGCGGCTCATGACCTTCTGCTCGCGGGTGGTGAAACCCGGCAGGTCGGCGTTCTCGATCATGTACGCGGCGTGCTTGTGATAGCCGGTCTGCGACACCACCAGCCCCACCTCGTGCAGCAGCGCGCTCCAGTACAGATGGCGCGTGTACTCCTCGGTGGCCGGCTTGGTCTGCACGTACAAGGCCAGCGCGTCGTCGGCCACGCGGTTGGCGCGGCGCTCGTCGATGTGGAACTTTTGCAGGCAGGCCTGCACCGACTGCTCGCGCCGATCGCGCTTGGTCGAGCGCAGATGCAAATCCCACATCACGCCCATGCGCAGGCCGGCCTCGATCGGCTGCACCACCGGGATATCGAGCTCGCGCAACAGGCCGATCAGGATCGCCAGCCCGCCGATGATGGTGCTGGCGCGGTCCGGGCGCAGACCGGCCATCTCGATCTTGCTGACATGGCCGAATTCGATGAAGCGCTGTTTCAGCGCGGCCAGCGTGGCGGCGTTGACCTCGCGCCCGATGCCGTTCTTGACGATGATGTCGGCGATGGTGCGGGCCGTCCCCGACGAGCCGTAGCACTGCTTCCAGAACTGCGGCCGGTACGGCGGCGCGGCGTCCTCGAAATGGCTGCGCGCCGACAGGATGGCCGCCTCGAACGACGGCGCGTCGACCCGGCCGCCGACGAAGAACGACAGGCTTTGCTTGACCGTGCCGACGCTGAACGACTCGACCTTTTCGATCTCCTGGCCGCGCCCCAGTATCAACTCGGTCGAGCCGCCGCCGATGTCGATCACCAGCCGCCGCTCGCCCGGCGTGGCCAGCGCGTTGGCCACGCCCATGTAGATCAGGCGGCCCTCCTCCTCGCCGGAGATGATCTCGATCGGGTGGCCGATGGCCAGTTCGGCCTGCGGCAGGAAGACGGCGGCGTTGCGCGCCACGCGCATGGCCGACGTGGCGACCACGCGCACGCCATCGAGCTTGTAGCCGTCGAGCACGGCGCGGAAATTCCTCAGGCACGCCAGCGCGCTTTGCATGGCGGCCGGCGTCAAATTGCCCTTGTCGTCCAGCCCCGCGGCCAGGCGTATCGGTTCGCGCACGCTTTTCAGCACGCGGATCGCGTCGCCGTCATGCTTGCCGACGTGGAGGCGGAAACTATTGGAACCCAAATCTACTGCTGCGTACATAAATGAAAGCCTCTCTGTGCAAACGGCAACCAAGGCTTGCGTTGGCCCGGACCAAACCGGAATCAAACTAAACGATTTACACGGTTACGAAAATCCACCACGATATGCGCCCATTATGACAGCGTGATGACGCCCGCGCTTGTGTGCGCTATCGGACGCGGGCTACGCCTCCAGAGCGCCGGCCGGC
>DATMSN010000944.1:0-1782 GCA_035565375.1 Duganella sp.
GACACCGCCATGGGCACACCGGCCTCGCGCAGCTGCGCAATCGGCGGCAGGTGCGTGTCGCGCAGCGTGTAGTAGGCGCCGGGCAGCAGCACAGCCACGGTGCCTGCGGCCTTCATGGCAGCGATGCCGTCGGCCGAAAGGTGCTCGATGTGGTCGCATGACAGCGCGCCGTAGCGTGCTGCCAGCGCCGAGCCGCCCATGTCCGACAGCTGCTCGGCATGCAGCTTGACCGGGATGGAGAGGGCCTGCGCGGCCTGGAACACCTGCTCGGTCTCGGCCAGCGAGAACGCGATGCGCTCGCAGAACACGTCGACCGCATCGACCAGGCCTTCGGCATGCAGGGCCGGCAGCATCTCGCGGCAGACCAGGTCGATGTAGTCCTGGCTGCGTCCTTGAAATTCCGGCGGCAGCGCGTGCGCGCCCAGGAAGGTGGTGGCGACGCCGACCGGATAGTCGCGGCCGACGCGGCGCGCAACGCGCAGCATCTTCGCCTCCGATTCCAGCGTCAGGCCGTAGCCGGATTTGATTTCGATCGTCGTCACGCCTTCGGCCAGCAGGCTGCGCACGCGCGGCAGGCTTTGCGCCAGCAGTTCGTCTTCCGAGGCGGCGCGGGTGGCGCGCACGGTGGACATGATGCCGCCACCGGCGCGGGAGATGTCCTCGTAGGTGGCGCCGTTCAGGCGCGCCTCGAATTCGTCGCTGCGGTTGCCGGCGTGGACGATATGGGTGTGGCAGTCGATCAGGCCGGGCGTCAGCCAACAACCCTCGCCGTCATGCACGGCCGCCGCCCCCGTGTCCGCCGGCAGCGCGGCCACGGGCCCCAGCCACGCGATGCGGCCGTCCTTGACGGCGATGGCGGCATCGCGGATCTCGCCATAGCCCCCGGCCATGGTGGCCAGGTGCACATTGGTAAACAATACGTCCCACACGGTCATGCGCAACCTTCGGATTATTCTAGTTGTTGATGATATCGACCACGAACACGGTCGCCTGCGCCGCCTCCAGGCTCCACGCCTCTTCTGATTCGATCACCAGCATGTCGTAGCGCACCATGGCGATGCGTTCGCGCGCGCTGCTGACGGACAGGCTCTCGCCGTCGGCCAGGAACAGCAAGGTGGTGGTGGCGCGCCGGTTCAGCTCCAGCGTGCCGCGCACCGCGCACGCTTCGAGCCGGTGGCGGCAACGGCCGCGCCGCGTCATCACGTTGAAGTCGGTGGTGTTGGCGCCGGTGACGGTGGCGTGTACCGTGTCCTCGCCGGCGAACTCGATCAGCGGCTCGCTGGGGCTGAGCACCACGCGCTCGTCGCCGAAATCGAGCAGCACGCCGTCGCCGTCGACCAGCGCCAGCGTGCGGTCGATGCCGGGAAACAGCGAGAAGGGACCATCCTGGGTGATGGTCGCCAGGCTGACACGCCAATCGAAATCGTCGAAACCGGCGCCGGGCGGAGAGACGGCGATTTCGGTGGTGCTGCCGCCGCCGTTTTTCCACGGGGCGGGCATCAGGCTTGCGTACTGGATCAGCTGGGTCATCGGAACTCCCTCAGTTCGGCCATCGTCTGCTTGAAGCGCGCAGCGATCGCCTGCTGCGCCACGTGTTGCCGGTTGCGTACTACCCACTGGCCGCCGACCATGACGTCCTTGACCAGATTGTCGTTGCCGCTGAAGACGAAGCTGCCGAGCACCTCGTCCAGCGCCAAGCCATACAGGTTCGGGTGCCCGTCATCGAGCACGATCACATCGGCGCGGCGGCCCGGCGCCAGCGCGCCCACCGGCCGTCCCGCC
>DATMSN010000945.1:0-3727 GCA_035565375.1 Duganella sp.
CTCGCCCGCTAATCCGCCCTACGCCCCCTACGTGTTGACGGTCGTTTCATGACCGTGCCAGAACGATTTCACAATCCCCTTCAAGTCCGCCCCGGCAACGCCGCGCTCAACCGGTCGGTCGCTGACTTCACAAACGCCAGCGCCTGCTTCTTCCGGTTCAGCACCTTCTCTTCCACATACGTCCACGACAGATAACCCACGCAGCACGACACCGCCAGCGAGAGAATGAAATTCTCATGCCAGGCACGGTGATCGGGCAGCAATTGATACACCGCCTGCTGGATCGCATAGCTGTACAAATAGATGCCGTAAGAAATATCGCCTGCGCGCAGCACAACCGTCTTCTTAAAGTCGATCAAGCCGATGTACACGGTGATGTAGGCGATCGCCGCCGAAGCGAAATACTCCCCCTCGCGCCACTGCAACGCCAGCCACGCCACCCCGATGCACGCCACGAACGCCAGCGTGCTGTGCTTGATCTTTTCCCGCATCGTGTACAGCGCCACGCCCCACAGGAACGACCACAGCGCGCAACGTCCCGACGGCTTGAAGTTGAACTCGCCAAGGTCCTTGGTAAAGCTACGCACGGTCACGGCCACCGTCAGCAACGCCAACAGCACCACGAACGTGCGCGGACGACGGTGCAAGGTCACCACGTACAAAATCGATATCGCGATATAGCACTCAAGCTCGTACGGAATGGTCCACAGCTGCCCGTTGACCATGTTCGTATGGTTATCGGCAAACACGCCGGGCAAGGTGTACTGGATGATCCCCAGGATGTTCAGGAAATACTTGTGCAGCATCGGGCTGGAGAAATACTCGTTCAGCGGTAGCGTGGTCAGCGCGGCGCCGATGAGCAGCGCCGAGATCACCACCTCGACGCACAGCGCGGGAAAGATGCGCAGCGCGCGCAAGGTCAGGAAACTTGGCAGGTGGCTGGTACGAAACAGGCTGCCCGCCACCAGGAATCCGCTCAGCGCGAAAAAGGCCGGCACGAACGTCAGGATCAGCGGCCGGATCGGCAGGAAATATTGCTTCTCGACTGAGGCGCCATAGCAAATCGAAACCGAGTGCCACGCGACAATAAAGACGGCCAGCAGAATACGCAGATAGTCAAAACCAGTGGGACGGTGCCCCGACAAAGCCGACGTTTGTTGCAGCGTTAGCATAATTCCCCCATGAAAGATAAGTGTTTTATATGCAGTGAAACTTTTAGCATTAGGACATCTTACCTGCTTTTGCGGGGATTTTTGCATTGCAACAAGAAATAAGCGCGAGCCTTGCCTGGCGGCCCTTGTGGGCTTTCAAACTTGGGACACGACAAATCCTGCGCCGCACCATTTTTAGAAAATAAAAGTTCCCTCCAGCATTAACCATGGCCCATCGGCACTGTAAAATATTCCAAAAAGAAATTTTACAAAGGAAATTTAATGCCCTATAATAAGTTTCATAAAAGCATAAATTGCTCACGGTCAGTTACAGCCTTCAACACTCCAGAGGACTGTACATGAGATTTAGCCCTACCCGACTGCGCGCCCTGCTCGCGTCAACCTGTATCGCCGGCGCCCTGATGGTGTCGATTCCATTCACCGCCCAGGCCCAAAACGCCTACGACTCTCCCACCGGATGGGGCAGTTACAAGCGGCTGTTCTCGGCCGATTCGCCGTGGAACGCCCGTCCGATCGGTCCCCACCTGGGCACGTTCGAGTTGCGCAAGCCGATCTTCAATCCGACATGGCTTCCGGCCATCGACGACGGCCCTTATTCGCTCACGGTGTTCAAGGCCACGGCCGCCGACACGCCGATGACGGTCCATAACGTGGCCGACCCCGACTCGGCCAAATACGTGCGCGACGTCACGCTGCCGCATTGGCCGGCCGGCGTGACCGGGGCCAGCGGCGCCGACGGCCACGCCGACATCGTCGACACGCAAACCGGCATCGTCCACTCGTTCTTCCAGCTCAGATGGGTGGGCGGCAAGTGGACCGCCACCATGTACTCGTGGACCCGCATCGACGGCCGTGGCTGGGGCGACGCGGTGCACTGGAGCCAGGGCGTGCGCTCCTCCGGCGTGCCGCCCTCGGGCGGCTTGATCCGCCGCCACGAGATCGACGACGGCGCCGAGTACTACAAGCACGCGCTGGCCATGGCGCTGCCGAGCCAGTCGCTGGCCAACGGCGTGGACCTGCCGAGCTATGTGTTCCCGGCCACCACGGCCGACAGCACGGCGCACACCAACACCGGCCAGATCCCGCTGGGCACGCGCATGATGTTGCCGGCCTCGTTCGATCACAAATCGATCGCCAGCCCGGCGCTGCGCAAGGTGGCCAACACCCTGCGGATGTACGGCGCGCTGGTGGTCGACCGCACCTATGACGTCGCCT
Source organism: Duganella sp. (assembly GCA_035565375.1). Lineage (GTDB taxonomy): Bacteria > Pseudomonadota > Gammaproteobacteria > Burkholderiales > Burkholderiaceae_D > Rugamonas. The sequence goes on from DATMSN010000945.1 coordinate 2,388, forward strand.
TCGGCATCTATGTCGAAAACGGCGCCAACTACACGCTCATGCCCAACGGCTGGGACCCGCGCGTGGTGGCCGACCTCGAGCGCATCCGCGCGGCGCTGCGTCCGGTGCTGTGGGGCGATAGCTGGGTCGACGGCGACGGCAACTCGTTCGACAACCTCGACAAGCCGGGCGTGCTGTCGATGCGCGGCGACTGGCAAAAGGTCGGCGGCGGCGGCAACGGACCGGGCAGCTTCGACACCTGGCAGCAGGCGTTGGTCTTCCCGTACACCGAGAAAAAGCTCAGCCAGGTCAACTACAGCACCGGCGCCAGCCACGTCAGCTGGAGCGCGCTCAAGACCGGCAACAAGATGCGCTTCGCGTCGGTGGCCAGCGGCGGCGCCACCATCCGCCTGCAGGTCCATGTCGGCGGCGCGCTGTACTTCGACAGCGGCTTCCTCGCCGACGGCTCCTCGGCCACGTTCGCCTGGCCGAATCCATCGCTGGGCAAGGTCGCGGTGACCTTGCTGGCCGACAGCGGCGTCTGGACCGCCTCGAAAGTGCGCGGAGTGCTTACCGCCAACTAGCGCGGCGGCCAGCGGGCGGCGCGAACTGGCCGCCCGCCGGCCGCGGCGGAACGTTGATTTTATGCTACTATTGTCCGATCGCCTGGTCGGACAAAGCCGCCCGGGCCCCTTCCCCCAGGGCGGCGACCGATGACCCAACCATCTTCCCCCTACCGTAGCGACATCGACGGCCTGCGCGGCATCGCGGTGTCGAGCGTCATCCTGTTCCACGCGGGGGTGCGCGGCTTTAGCGGCGGCTTCGTCGGTGTCGACATCTTCTTCGTCATCTCCGGCTACCTGATCTGCGGCATCATCCAGCGCGAAATCGCCGAGCAGCGCTTTAGCTACGCCAAGTTCTACGCGCGCCGCGCGCGGCGCATCCTGCCGGCGCTGTTCGCGGTGCTGCTGGTGTGCTTCGTCGCGGCCGCGCTGGTCATGACCGGCGCCGAAATGCAGGACTTCTCGAAAAGCGCGTTGGCCAACATCGGCGCCGTCTCCAATGTCTATTTCTGGAAAAGCGCCAACTATTTCTCCTCCTCGGCCGAGCTCAAGCCGCTGATGATGACCTGGTCGCTCAGCGTCGAGGAACAGTTCTACCTGTTCTTCCCGCCGGTGCTGCTGCTGATCCGCCGCTACCGATGGAACACCGGCGCCGCGCTCGCGGCGTTGACGGCGGCCTCGCTGCTGGCCTCGGTCTGGATGACGTCGCGCAATCCGTCGACCGCGTTTTTCCTGCTGCCGTCGCGCGCCTGGGAGCTCGGCGTCGGCGCCCTGCTGGCCCACTACGACAGCCGCGCC
>DATMSN010000946.1:0-3840 GCA_035565375.1 Duganella sp.
CCTGCACCGCCGCCGCGACGGCGCCGGTGACCAGCGGCACCGACAGCCAGCGCAGAAAGTGACGGCGCGCCAGCGCGGCCGGCCACAAGGCCTGATGTGGCGAGGCCAGATATAAACACAGGGCGGCCGATGCCGCCACGACGATGCTGATCCAGTTCACCGCGTCCCTCCGAGCCATAAACCTCAATACTAAATGAGAATGATTTTCATTCCAATATAAATTTATGGATTTGGCATTCGCTAAAGGGGCCGCCGGCCAGCCCGCCGGCGCCTGCGCCGGCTACAGCGGCTTGATTCCCACCAGATTAATCAGCGTCTCCTCGCGCACCGCCTTGGGCTTGATGCGCAGGGCCGTCTCCAGTATCCCCAGGTCCTCGCGGCTCCACCAAAGGAACGGATACGACACCGCGCCATCGGGCACCGAGAAGCCGGCCGCGCGCACCATCGCCAGATACTCCGGCGCCGTCTTCTGCACATCCATCGGATGGCGGAACAGCAGGCGGATGATCCACGAATGGATATAGCGCCTGGTCGACTCGGCGAACAGCAGCACACCGCCCGGCTTGAGCACGCGGAAGAACTCCTGGATCGCCCGCTCCTGGTCGATCAGGTGATGAAAGGTCTGGTGACAAAACAGCAGATCGACCGAATTGTCCTCCAGTTTGATGTTCGAACTGGAGCAGCAAATAAAGTCGGCCGCGATATTGAGCGCCGCCACCTCCTTCGCCGACTCCTGCAGCATCTCAGGATCGATGTCCATGCCGATCAGGCGCCTGGGCGCGAAGCGCTGGTGCAGCTTGCCCAGCGAACGCCCGAAGCCGCAGCCCACATCGGCCACCACGTCGTAACCGCGCCGGTCGGCCGGCATCATGCGCTCCAGATCCACCAGCGCGCGCTCGAGCACATGGACGGTCCACGTCTCGGTGCGCAGGAACCATTTGCCGAACGCCGTCTCCGGCACATGGGGATCGCTGGAGGGCTGCATTAAATCGAAATTGGCGCTCATAAGATCATCATCTACATTGGTTTATAAAATTCCGGGTGCGCGACAATCGCGCTAATTCACGTACAATAACCATCCCTCGTCGTGCGTGTATCCCGTGTTAGTCCTTCGTCATCATCTGCTGCTTGCAACGTTGTCATTGCTGCTCTCGAACGCCGCCGCCGGCCAGGACGCGCCCGCGCGGGAAGCGGCACCAGCGCCCGTGCGATTTCTGCTGACCTTCGACGACGGCCCGGCCGCCGCCGACAGCGACAATCCCACCGTGCATATCCTCGAGACGCTGGCCCGCAATCCGCTGCAGGACAACATCAAGGCCGTGTTCTTCACCCAAACCCGCGCCTGGCACGGCGGCGGCACCGAAACCGGCCGCGCGCTGATCAAGCGCGAACACGACGAAGGCCACATCGTCGCGCTGCACAGCGCCACCTTGTTCCACTCGAACCACCGCTTCATGAGCAAGAAGACGCTGGACGAATCGATGCAAAAAGGCGTCGACGATCTGGTCGGCGTCACCGGCGTCGCCCCCAAGCTGGTGCGCCCGCCGTTCTGGGCCTACGACGCCGAGACGCTGGAATCGTATCGCCAGCACGGCATGCGCATGCTGCTCACCGACCTGAATGCCAACGACGGCAAAATCTACGGCATCAACTTCAGCTGGCACAAACGATCGAACATGCTGACCCACCTGGCCGAGACGCGCAAGCGCTGGGCGGCCGGCGCCATGCCGGTGGTCGACGGCAGCACGCCGGTCGTGGTCACCTTCCACGACGTCAACACCTACACATCGCGCCACATCCAGGAATACATGGACATCCTGATCGACGTCGCGCGCGAGCTCAATGTGCCGCTCGCGGCCAAGCCGTTCTACGACGACCGCGATGAACTGGAGCGCGCCGCGCTGGCCAGCACCGTCGGCAGCGCCGACGCCAAGCCGCAACTGCCAGGGCTTTGGAACTGGCTGTGGCAATGAACTGGCTGTGGCGACGAATGTCCGTGACGATAATCTGAATCACGTAGGGCGGATTAGGCGGAACGCCGTAATCGGCCATCCGCGAGCCGCCTGATTCAGCCAACCGTTCAGGCCAGGCTGACGACTTCCATCCTCGGCACCGCGTCCAGCGGCAGCTCGCTGCACACCACCACCGACAACTCCTCATGCGGCACGGCGACGCAATGCCCGCCAACGCCCTCGCCCAGCTTGAAGCGCGCTTCCTTCTCGCTCCACATCCGGTAAAACCCATCGACACGCCGCGCCTCCGGCAAGCCCTCCCAGCGCGACACCTCGCGCGCATCGAACGCCTGCGCGGCCAGCGCCGCCAAATCGCGCCCGGCGTCCAGCATCTCGATATCCAACCCCAGCGCCGTCTGCGCGCTCACCACGCAAGCGACCCATCGGCCGCTATGCGCGATGCTAAACCCCGGCATGCCGCCCTTGACAACGGGCGACACCAGCAGCGGCGCCTTGCCGACCTGCTCTTCCAGCTGAATCTCCCGCGGCGCCACGTTCAGCAAGCGCCCCAACGCCATGCGCAGCAAAACCCGCCCCACGACAAACTGGCGCAGCCGCTGCGCGCGGACAAACCGCTGATAGCGCGCCACCTCGCCGGCGGACAGCCAATCGCGGAAACGCAGCAAATCGGCATCCGCCACCGCGTCCGCGTCGACCATCCACAGCGTAGCGTTAGTCATGTAAGCCGGATATCACTTGGCCAGCTTGACGAAATCGCCCTTCAGCGCGACGCCAGCCATGATGGCGCCGTCGGCACACTCGTACTCGGTCTGACTGGCGAATTCCTTATCCCTGAAATTGCTGACGATATTGACCACCGCGTCCGCGCCGACTTCCGTGGCGCGCTTCTGCAAGGCCAGCATGGCGGACAGGAACACCCAGTTGCAGGCTTTTTCGGCGGACTTGCCAAAGCCGTTGGTGCGCTGGCTGGTCTTGTCCGAGGTGATCTTGCTGACCACTTTCGGCGTCTGCTGGTCGGCGAAGTAGAACTTCACCGTATCGCCCAGACGCTGCTGCGCGTCGTTCGCGGCCATGGCGCCGGCGATAGGGAACTTGATCATCTTGTCTTCGGCCGAAGCCGAGAACGAGGCGGTGAGCGAAACAGTCAGCAAGGCTGCGACAGCGATCGTTTTTTTCATGGTTGTTTTTCCTATTTGACGTACCGTTTGAAAATCAGTGAAGTATTGATACCGCCGAAGGCGAAGTTATTCGACATCACATACTCGCATTGCAGCGCGCGGCCCGCGCCGGTGATGTAATCGAGCGGCGCGCACTCGCCGTCCACCTGCTCCAGATTGATGGTCGGCGCGAACCAGCCCTCGCGCATCATCTCGATGCTGATCCACGCTTCGAGCGCGCCGCACGCGCCCAGGGTGTGGCCCATGTAGCTTTTCAGGGAACTGATCGGCGTCTTGTCGCCGAATACCGCCAGCGTCGCCTGCGACTCGGCGATATCGCCCTGCTGCGTGCCGGTCCCGTGGGCGTTGATGTAGCCGATGTCCGACGGCTGCAAGCCGGCGTCTTGCAGCGCCAGTGTCATCGCTTTTTGCATCGTCGCGGCATTCGGCTGCGTGACATGGCAACCGTCGCTGTTGGTGCCGAAGCCAACCAGCTCCGCGTGGATCGCCGCGCCGCGCGCCAGCGCGTGGTCCATATCCTCGAGCACCAGGCAGCCGGCGCCCTCGCCGATCACGAGACCGTCGCGATTCGCATCGAAAGGACGCGGCGTGGTCTCCGGCGCATCGTTGCGCACGCTGGTCGCGAACAGCGTGTCGAACACCGCCGCTTCGGTCGCATCCAATTCCTCCGCGCCGCCGGCGATCATCGC
>DATMSN010000947.1:0-3409 GCA_035565375.1 Duganella sp.
CGGGCCCGGCTCGGGCGCGGTCCAGCGCAGCGGCATGGTCAAGGTGAAGCAGCTGCCCTTGCCCGGCTCGCTAACCAGGCTGATGGCGCCGCCCAGCAGGTGCGCCAGGTCGCGCGAGATCGACAACCCGAGGCCGGTGCCGCCGTACTTGCGGCTGGTGGTGCCGTCGGCCTGCTGGAAGGCGTTGAAAATGGCCTGCTGGTCTTGCTGGCGGATGCCGATGCCGGTGTCCTGCACCGAGAAGCCGACCGCGCCCTCGCCGGCCGCGTGCACGGCCAGCGTGATCTGGCCGGCGCTGGTGAACTTGAGCGCGTTCGACAGCAGGTTCTTGAGGATCTGCTCCAGGCGCTGGCGGTCGGTGACCATGTGCGTGGCCAGGTCGTCGGCCACGCGCACGTGGAAGGCCAGTTTCTTTTGCTGGGCCAGCGGTTCGAACACCATCGCCATGCCCTCGACCACGTGGCGCAAGGACAACTGCTCCGGCACCAGCTCCAGCTTGCCCGCCTCGACCTTGGAGATGTCGAGGATGTCGTTGATCAGGTTCAGCAGATCGTTGCCGGCCGAGTAGATCGTGTTGGCGAAGCGCACCTGCTCGTCGTTCAGGTTGCCGGGGGCGTTCTCCGACAGCAGCTTGGCCAGGATTAGCGAGCTGTTCAACGGCGTGCGCAACTCGTGCGACATGTTGGCCAGGAACTGCGACTTGTACTGGCTGGCGCGCTCCAGTTCGCGGGCGCGCTCCTCCAGGTCCAGCTGCGCCTTGACCAGCGCGGCGTTTTTCTGGTCCAGCGCGGTGCCCTGCTCGGCCAACTGCTCGTTGGTCTGTTCCAGCTCGGCCTTCTGGTTCTCCAGGCTGGCCTGCGATTCCTCCAGCACGCGCGACTGTTCCTCCAGCTCCTCGTTGGCGGTGCGCAGTTCCTCCTGCTGCACCTGCAACTCCTCGTTGAGCTGCTGGGTTTCCTCGAGCACTTCCTGCAGGCGCTGGCGCGACTGGCTGGCCTCGATGGCGTTGCCGATATTGCCCTTGACCAAGGTGAGGAAGTCCATGTCGCGCACCGTGATCGGCCGCAGCAAGCCCAGTTCGACCACGCCGTTGATGTCGCCGTCGTTGTCGAGCGGCGCCAGCAGCACGCTGGCCGGCGTGCCCGCGCCCAACCCGGAGCTGACCTGGATGTAGTCGGCGGGCACCCGGTCGAGGCGGATCAGGCGCCGTTCCAGCGCCGCCTGCGCCACCAGGCTCTCGCCCGACTTCAGTTGCTGCTCGCGCCGCTCCCACTCGGCGCTGAAGCCGTAGGACGCCACGCGGCGCAGGCTGCCGTCGCGGTTGCGCAGATACAGCGCGCCGACCACCGCGTTCATGTAGCGCGCCAGGAACTGCAGCAGCGCCGCCGACAGCTGCGGCAAGGCCAGTTGGCCGATGCCCTGCTGCGCCAGCTCGCTCTGGCCGGTGCGCAGCCAGGCTTGCTGCTGCAACAGATCGGCGTGCTCGGTGTGCTGCCGCAGCACGTCGTTGTAGGTGTGGGACAAGGCCATCAGCTCGCGCCGCCCGAACCAGGCCAGCGCGCCGCCCACGCCCAGGGTCAGCAGCAGATACACCGCCGCCACCAGCACGGTGACGGTGCGGGCCGACGCGTTGCGCTCCTGGCGCATGCGCATCTCGATGTCGATGAAGGCGTCGAGCTGGCGGCGGATCTCGTCGAACTGGTTCTTGCCGCGGCCGGTCTTGATCGGTCCGGTCACGTCGCCGTTGGCGGCGCGCAGCCGTATCATTTCCTGCGCATACTGGTCCCATTGCAGATGCTGGGCCTGGATCGTGTGCAGGCGGTCGACCTGGGCCGGGTTGTCCTCCACCAGTTTCAGCAGGCTGGCGATGCTGGAGGCCACCTTGGGCTTGGACAGCACGTACGGCTGCAGGAAGTTTTCGTCGCCGGCCAGCATGTAGCCGCGCAGGCCGGTCTCCATGTCGACCATTTCCTTGCTGATCTCGCTGGCGTTGCCGATCACGCGCTCGCTGTGCTCGACCCAGTTCATGGTCGTGACCAGGTACACCAGCAGCACCACGAACACGCCGGCGCTGACGACGCCGGCCGCCAGCGGCAGCGTGATGTTGCGGGCGAGAATACGACGAAAGCCGACGTCGTCGAGCGTTTTGTTGAGCATGGCGCGGACCAAGATAACTGGGGAAGCAAGAGTTTATCTCAAATACAAGCTTAACCAGACACCATGTCCTACCGTGCGTGAGGGAAATAACATAGTCCCCACGCACATGTCGCTATGCCGCCCGGGCCGGCGCCGGGTCGTGCCAGATCACGCCGTCGGCGCGCACCGTGGTGCGGTTGAGGATGCGGCGCGATTGCGGACCGATCGGCGTCGCCTTGTGCGCCACGTGCAGGTTGTCGGCCACCACCACGTCGCCCGGCAGCCAATGGTGGCGGTAGGTGGCACCGTCGCGCGAGTAGTGCCGGTCGACCGCCTCCATCAGCGCCCGCGAGCGATCCGGGCCATATCCCGGCACGCCGCCGGTCAGACCCACGTTCAGGTACAGCGCTGGAACGCCGGTGTGCGGATGCTTGAGCACCAGCGGGTGGACCACGCCGTTGCGGTGCGCCGTGTCGAGGCCGTCGAACTCTTGCTTGATATCGTCCTGCAGCTCGGCGTAGGCACGCTGCAGGTCGGTGAACAGCGTGTCGCCGCCCTCGCTGGCCTGCGCCACCGAATACCAGAAGCTGATCGGCGTCGGCTCGGCGCGGAACGAGCCGTCCGAGTGCCAATAGCGCCCCACCTCGACATGGCCGTCCTCGGGCCGGCTGGCGACGCGGAAGATTTCCTCGAAGCCGTTCAGCTGGCCGCGCATGGTCGGGAAGGTCTCCAGCGTGCCGAACAAGCCGGTGGCGGCGATCTGTTCTTGCGGCGTCAGCGTCTGGTCGCGGATGACCAGCAAGCCGTGCTCGAGCAACGCCGAACGCAGCAGCCGGGCCGTGCCGGGGCCGGCGTCGCGCAGGTCCAAACCTTCGATGGTGACGCCAAAGCCGACGGCGAGCGGGGTGATGTTCATATGGCCTCCTAAGCCTGAAATGTATGAAATCAATATATAGCCGCACGAGGGCGATGATAATATGAGCGGATTCGCATACACCTTTGCGCTGGACGCAACGCCCCTATGGACAGATTCGCCGAATTGAACGCGTTTTGCCTGGTCGCCAACAACGGCGGTTTTTCGGCGGCGGCGCGCCAGCTGGGCGTGGCCACCTCGTCGGTCACGCGGCTGGTCGATTCGCTGGAACAACGCATCGGCGCGCCGTTGCTGAACCGCTCGACGCGCAGCATCACCTTGACCGACAGCGGCCGCGCCTACCTGGAGCACGCCACGCAAATCCTGGCCGCGCTGGACGAGGCCGACGACGCCGCCGCC
>DATMSN010000948.1:0-6691 GCA_035565375.1 Duganella sp.
GTGCGCGCCGGTGCCGGCCTGGCTGGCGCGGTTGCCGCGCGCGCGGCTGGTGGTGCCGCTGCTGCTGCAGGACCGGCTGTTCGGCCTTTTGCTGCTGCAGGAGCCGCGCAGCGCGCTGCGCCTGAACTGGGAAGTCATCGACCTGTTGAAAGTGGCCGCCAGCCAGGTCGCCAGCTATCTGGCGCTGCAGGAGACCACCACCGCGTTGATGACGGCGCGCCAGTTCGAATCGTTCCACCGCATGTCGACCTTCATCGTCCACGACCTGAAGAACCTGGTCGCCCAGTTGTCGTTGATGATACCGAACGCCAAGCTGCACCGCGATAATCCCGAATTTCAGCAGGATATGCTCGACACGGTCGACCATGGCGTGCAAAAAATGAAGCTGATGCTGCAAAAGCTGCAGCGCAGCGACGCGCCCGAAGCGGCCGGGCCGCTCGAACTGGCCCCCTTGCTGGCGCAAATGGTGGCGCAGCGGGGCAACGCCATGCCCAAGCCTGTGCTGCGCTGCGACGAGCCTGGCCTGTGCGTGATGGCGGCCCACGGCCGGCTGGAGCGGGTGCTGGGCCATCTGCTGCAAAACGCCATCGAGGCGACGCCGCACGACGGCGAGGTGGCGCTGCGCTTGCGCCGCGACGGCGACCAGGTGCTGGTGGAGATCAGCGACACCGGGCAGGGCATGACGCCGGAGTTCATCCGTGAGCGCCTGTTCAAACCATTCGAATCGACCAAGGCGGCCGGCATGGGCATCGGCGCCTTCGAGAGCCGCGAATACGTCGCCGAGTTGGGCGGACGGCTGGAGGTGCACAGCGTGCCCCAGCGCGGCACCACGTTCCGCGTGGTGCTGCCGGGCTGGCGGGCGGCCGACGTTCCGGCGGTGCAAGCAGCTTAAATACACGCGGCCTGAAAGCCAGAGAGGTGGAAAATGGCGAACAAAGCCAAGTTATTGATCATCGAGGACGACCTGGGGCTGCAGAAGCAGCTGCGCTGGAGTCTCGACCACTACGACATCGCGCTGGCCGACAACCGTTCCAGCGCGCTGGCGCAGCTGCGCCGCCACGAGCCGGCCGTGGTCACCATGGACCTGGGCTTGCCGCCGGACCCGGACGGCGCCACCGAGGGGCTGGCGACCTTGCGCGAGATCCTGGCGCTGGCGCCGGACACCAAGGTCATCGTCCTGACCGGCAACCAGGACCACGCGCACGCGCTGAGCGCCATCGCCGCCGGCGCCTACGATTTCCACCAGAAGCCGGTCGACCCCGGCGTGCTCGGACTGGTGCTGCAGCGCGCCTTTTACCTGCACGGGCTGCAACAGGAAAACGCCCGCATGCGCGAGGTGCAGACGGCATCCGCGCTCGCCACCGTCATCAGCCGCGCGCCGGCCATGCAAAAGGTTTGCCGCAACATCGAGAAGGTGGCGCCGACGTCGGCCACCGTGATGCTGCTCGGCGAGAGCGGCACCGGCAAGGAGGTGCTGGCGCGCGGGCTGCATCAGCTCAGCCCCCGCGCGAGCCAGCGCTTCATGGCCATCAACTGCGCGGCGATACCGGAGCAGCTGCTCGAGAGCGAATTGTTCGGCTATGAGAAGGGCGCCTTCACCGGCGCCGCCAAGCAGACCAAGGGCAAGGTCGAGATGGCGCAGGGCGGCACCTTCTTCCTCGACGAGATCGGCGACTTGCCGATGGCCTTGCAGGCCAAGCTGCTGCGGTTTTTGCAGCAGCGCGTGATCGAGCGGGTCGGCGGCCACGAGGAGATCGCGGTCGATGTGCGGGTGGTGTGCGCCACCCACCAGGACCTGAAGCAGCTGATCGCGCAGGGACGCTTCCGCGAGGACCTGTATTACCGCCTGTCCGAGATCGTGATCCCGATTCCGCCGCTGCGCGAACGCGGCGGCGACCCCACGCTGCTGGCGTACCACTTCAGGAATCTGTTCTGCGCGCAGGAGGGGCGCAGCCGCATCGAGTTCAGCCAGCAGGCGCTGGCGGCGATCGAGGCGTGGCAGTGGCCCGGCAATGTGCGCGAGATGGAGAACTGCATCAAGCGCGCCATCATCATGGCCGACGGTCCGCAGATCGTCGCCGAGGATCTGGGGCTGGACGCGCCCGGGCAGGCGGCGGACGACTTCAACCTGCGCCAGGTGCGCGACCGCGCCGAGCGCGAGGCCGTGGTGCGCGCGCTGGTGCGCTGCGAGAACAACATCCTGCGCGCGGCCGAGCTGCTGGGTGTGAGCAGGCCCACACTGTACGACCTGATGCATCGGCATGGGCTCGATGTTTAATCCGTCAATGTTGTACAGTACGCCTTATCCTTAACATCTTTGAGACGGGGCGAATATGGCAAGCAAATCCAGGCCGGCGGTCGGCGGTCAATGCAAGATGTCGGCCAGCCTGGCCGTTCTGGTGGCGTCCGGCGGTGCGGCGCCGGTGTTGGGCGCGTCGGACTTGCTGTCGGTCAAAAGCAGCACGCCGAACCTGGCGCCGACTTATCACGTGCTGGTCCGCTGCAGCGATCCGGGCGCCACCTCGATCGCGGGGATTAAACTTGCGAAAGGTAAGGGCGAGGTGAGGACGGCGCTGGTGCCGGCGGCGAAGCTGATGGAGTTCGCCCAGGATGCAAAAGTGGAGCGCGTGTCGGCGCCCAGGCGCCTGCGCCCGCTGATGGATATCGCCGGGCCGCTGGTCGGGGCGCCTGCATATATCGCGCAAAACAAGGTATCCGGCGAGGGCGTGATTATCGGTATCGTCGATACCGGTATCGATGTCGGCCATCCCGCGTTTGCCGGACGCATTTTGAAGATCTGGGATCAGGAGATTCCGGGGCAGGGTCCCGGGGCCGGCTTCAGCAAGCTTGGCCGCGTGCTGACCGGAGGCGCGATCGATGCCAGCGCGGACCTGGAGGGACACGGAACCCATGTGGCCGGTATCGCCAGCGGCGCGTTGCCGCCGTATAGCGGCATCGCCGGTGGCGCCGAGCTGATCATCGTCAAGACCAATTTCCAGAACAGCGCGATCGTCGAAGGCGTCCGCTGGATCTTCGACGAGGCGAAAAAGCTCGGACGCCCCTGCGTCGTCAATCTAAGCCTGGGCGGCCACTTCGACGGGCACGACGGCGAGGACGACACCAGCGTCGCCATCAGCGACGAATGCGGCCCGGGGCGGCTGGTGGTCGTGGCGGCGGGCAACGAGGGCGGCGATCCGATCCACGCCCGCCAGCGCGCCGAAGCCAGCCACGCGGCCTTGTTCGAAATCAAAGTGCAGCCGAAGAAGTCCAACCTGTCCGCACCGTGGTTCCTGATCAACGGCTGGTACTCGGGGAAGGCCAAATGCGAGGTGCGGGTGACAAGTTCCACCGGCGCGGCGACGGCCTGGCAGGGCTTGCTCAGCGCCGATCCGGCCGCGAAGACGACGATGCTGGGCCGCGACCAGGTGGTGGTGTCGACGCCCGATGCCGTGGCGCCCAATGGCGACCGGCAGTTCGTGGTGGAGGTGACGGGGCAGGGCGCGGTGCAGGGCGGCATATGGAAAGTGGAGGTGCGCCGTAAATCCGGCACCGCGACCGACGTCGACGCCTGGTTGTTGAGCGACCAGGAACGTTATGGCTCGGCCGCGTTGGTCTCGCCGGTGTACGATACGCTGATCGGCTCGCCGGGCTCCGGGCATGACGTCGTCACGGTGGCTTCGTACACCTCGCGCAACCAGTGGACGGACATCGCGGGCGCCGTCGAGACCGTGGGGTTGACGCTGGGCACCGTCTCCGAATTCAGCAGTCCGGGGCCGCTGCGCGGCGGCGGCTTGAAGCCGGACCTCACCGCGCCCGGGGCGATGATCGCGTCGTGCCTGTCGTCGGCGTCCAGCGTCGATAAAACCGACATCATCGCCCAAGGCTATCGGGTGATGGCCGGGACCAGCATGGCGACGCCGCTGGTCACCGGCTTGCTGGCGCTGTTCCTTGAAAGCCATCCCGCGGCGACGCCGGCGGAAGCCAAGGCGTGGCTGAAAAAGAATTCAGCCGTGCCCGATTCCGCGCCCGGCGCGCATGATATAAAGTGGGGATATGGCCTAATCAAGGTGTAGATCATGAGCGGTGCTAAGTATGACGCCGCCCTCAGCCTGGCGCTGGTCCGGCCGCATGAGGGCAATGTCGATGTGTCGGTGCGGCTGCGGTCGCCACTGACGCCCGACGAGGTGACGGCGTTCCAGCAATTGGGTTTCGCGGACGCCGATACCCGGCGCCGGGTGCTGTTCGGCTCGTTGGCGCCCGACGCTTTGAGCGGGCTCGCCAAGCTGGACAAGGTCGCGCAACTGTCGTTGGTGCAAAAGATGGCGCCAACCATGGAGAAGCCGTAGCCGCCGCTATTGCCCGGCTGGCGGTTGCCAGAGTTCCACCTTGTTTCCCTCCGGATCGACGACCCAGCCGAACTTGCCGTATTCGGAATCGTCGGTTTTATCCAGCACCTGGCAGCCCTCGTCGCGCAGGGCTTGCAGCAGCGCGGTCAGGTCTGCGACGCGGTAGTTGATCATGAACGGCGACGTGCTCGGCGCGAAATGGCCGCTGTCGGCCGCGCCGATGGACCAGATGGTGGTCCCCTTGACCGGGTCGCCGGCGCCGTCGGCCCAGCTGAACGCGGTCCCGCCCCAATCCCGCACGTCCACGCCCAGATGCCGCTTGTACCAGGCGCGCAGCGCCACAGGGTCCTTAGCGTGGAAGAAGATGCCGCCGATGCCAGTCACACGTTTCATAGGGCTCTCCCAATTCGTCGGTATGCCCGCTGAACTCTAGCATAGTTGTCCGGACGCGGACAATCCGTTGAACCCCACTGCCCGTGAGCGGGATTATTACGCATTTCTTTGATCTAGATCTATATCGCTGACATATTTCATCACTGTATTATTAAATTGTTGCAACGCAGTGCCAGCGGCCGCGCGGCGCTTTTCACCATGGGAAGCGTCTCCATTTGTATATCCCGCTGCACCAGGCCGCCCACCGGTGCTTCTTACCTTGAAAGTAAACATGTATTCCAGAATCACGGCTATGTTGCGCTATTTTAGTGGCGCGGTGCCGTTCCGGGTCGTACCCGCGTTCGTGACCACCGCCGTCCTGCTGCTGCTGTTATGGTGGCCGTGCCCGCCGGGGCTGGACCCCAAGGCCTGGTCGCTGGTGGCGATCTTCCTCACCACCATTGTCGCCATCATCCTCAAAGTGATGCCGATCGGCGTGATGGCGATGATGGCGATCGTCATCGTCGCGCTGTCGCAGGTGACGTCGCATACGTCCAAGGGGGCGATCGCGGACGCGCTGAGCAGTTTTTCAAGTCCGCTGATCTGGCTGATCGTGGTGGCCATCCTGATTTCGCGCGGATTGAAAAAGACCGGCCTGGGCAGCCGTATCGGACTGGTGTTCATCGCCATGCTGGGCAAGCGGACGATCGGCATCGGCTACGGCCTGACGGTGTGCGAGCTGGTGCTGGCGCCGTTCACGCCGAGTAACACCGCGCGCGGCGGCGGCATCGTCCACCCGATCATGAAATCGATCGCCAACTCCTTCGATTCGGATCCCGCCAAGGGCACGGAAGGCAAGGTCGGCACGTATCTGGCGCTGGTCAACTACCACGCCAATCCGATCACCTCGGCCATGTTCCTGACCGCCACCGCGCCCAACCCGCTGGTGGTGGACTTCGTCGCCAAGGCCAGCAACCAGAGCTTTCACCTGAGCTGGACCACCTGGGCGCTGGGGATGCTGCTGCCGGGCCTGGTGTGCCTGCTGGCGATGCCGCTGGTGATCTACCTGCTGTCGCCGCCCCAGCTGAAGGCGACGCCGGACGCGGTCCGCTACGCGCGCGGCGAACTCGAACGCATGGGGCCGCTCTCGCCGAAGGAAAAAGTTATGCTGGGCACGTTCGGCCTGCTGCTGGTGCTGTGGGCCAACCTGCCCGCCATGCTCCTCGGCCCGGCCTGGACGCTCGATCCGACGGTGGTGGCCTTCCTCGGTTTGTTCGTGCTGATCATCACCGGCACGCTGGACTGGGACGACGTGCTGTCGGAGAAAAGCGCGTGGGACACGTTGATCTGGTTCGGCGCGCTGGTCATGCTGGCCGAGCAGATCAACAAGCTCGGCGTCATCGGCTGGGCCGCGTTGTCGATGAAGGACGCCATTGTCGCCAGCGGCATGGGATGGTTCCCGACCGCCGGCGTGCTGCTGCTGGCGTTCGTCTTTTCGCACTATCTGTTCGCCAGCACCACGGCCCACATCAGCGCGATGTTGTTCGCCTTTATGTCGGTGGGGGCGCAATTGCTGCCGGCCGGGTATCTGGTGCCGTTTCTGCTGATGATGACCGCCGGCTCGGCCATCATGATGACGCTGACCCATTACGCCACCGGCACCTCGCCGATCATCTTCGGTAGCGGCTATGTCACGATGGGCGAGTGGTGGCGCGTCGGCTTCGTCATGTGCGTGCTGGAACTGGCGATCTTCGCGGTGATCGGCGGCGCCTGGTGGAAACTGTTGGGATATTGGTGAACAGCGTGGTGAACAGCGTGGAAAACCAAGGACACCTGCCCGCGCGGCGATCATCCATCCCGCTGCCGCTCGCCATCGGCGCGTTGGCCGTCTGGTTGGGCTTGACGGTGGGCGGGCGCTGGCTGGAAGCGGGCGGGCGTCAACAATCGCTGGCCGAGGCGGCCGGCGGCGGCGT
>DATMSN010000949.1:0-2943 GCA_035565375.1 Duganella sp.
GCCGCCGTGGCCGCGCCCGCCGCCGGGCCGACCGAATCGGTGGTCGGCCCCGGCTGGGCCAATAATTCGGTCAACGCCGTGGTGTTCCGCAAGAATTCGCTCGTCTCGGACCTGCACACGCAGTATGTCGGCTACTACGACGCCGAGCGCTACCTGGTGCTGGGCAAACGCGAACTGGGCACGTCGCGCTGGACCACGCGGCGCACCCAGTATCGCGGCAACGCGGCCGACGCCCACAACGCCATCAGCCTGATGCTCGATGGCGCCGGTTATCTGCACGTGTCCTGGGACCACCACAACAACGCGCTGCGTTACGCGCGCGGCGTCAAGCCGGGATCGCTGGAGTTGGGCGCCAAACTGGCCATGGTCGGCGCCGACGAGGACTCGGTGTCGTATCCCGAGTTCTACCGGCTGCCGGACGGCAACCTGCTGTTCTTCTACCGGCTGGGCGGGTCCGGCCGGGGCGACCTGGTCATCAACCGCTACGACACGGCGACGCGGCGCTGGACGCGGCTGCATACCAACCTGATCACCGGCGAAGGCCGGCGCAACGCCTACTGGCAAGCCTTCCTCGACCACCGGGGCACCTTGCACCTGTCGTGGGTGTGGCGCGAGTCGCCGGACGTGGCCAGCAACCACGATCTGGCCTATGCGCGCTCGCGCGACGGCGGCGTGACGTGGGAAAGGTCGGACGGCCAGCCTTACGCGCTGCCGATCTCCGCCGCCAGCGCCGAGTACGCGGTGCGCATCCCGCAAAACAGCGAGTTGATCAACCAGACCTCGATGGCGGCCGACTGCGACGGCCAGCCGTATATCGCCAGCTACTGGCGCGATGCCGGCTCGGCGATTCCGCAATACCACGTCGTTTTCCATGGCGCCGACGGCTGGACGGTGCGCTCGCTCGACTTCCGCAAGACGGCGTTTTCGCTCAGCGGGCAGGGCACCAAGCGGATCCCGATCGCGCGCCCGCAAATCATGGTCGATGCCGGTCCCGGCGCGGGCCGGCCGGGCGGCCTGCTGGTGTTCCGCGACGAGGAGCGCGGCAGCCGGGTATCGGTGGTCAGCATCAGCGATTTTGTCGGCGGCAAGTGGCACGTCAGCGATTTGACCGACGCCTCGGTGGGCGCCTGGGAGCCGAGTTTCGATACCGAGTTGTGGCGGCGCAACGGATTGCTCAGTCTGTTCGTGCAGGACGTGCGGCAGGTCGATGGCGAGGGACAGGCGGTGGCGCCGCCGCAACCGGTGCGGGTGCTGGACTGGCGGCCGCGCTAAAAAAACCAGCTGAAACACTACGTGACAAATCGCTACCGCCGGTGGCGGGTATTTTGTTGTCGTTTGGTATTTGAATGGACTACCATTGATTTTTTAACGTCAAGAGTAGCCCATGAAATCCACGTTTGCCTTCGTCCTTTTGGCCATGAGCGCGGCCGTCTTCGCCCAGGACGCCGATGCCGACAAAGCCCCCGCGTTGGGCAAGGAGCGCGCGGCCGACCTGCTGGCCAACGAGCGCGTCATCAAGGCCGATACGCGCGTGAGCAAAACGGCGACGGTCACCATCAAGGGCAAGGCGGTGCCGTACAAGGTCACGGCCGGCACGCAGCCGGTGTGGGACAAGGATGGCAAGGTCAGCGCGACGCTGTTCTACACCTATTACCAGCGCACCGACGTCGCCGACAAGGGCAAGCGTCCGCTGGTGCTGTCGTTTAACGGCGGTCCCGGATCGGCCTCGGTGTGGATGCACGTCGCCTACACCGGCCCGAAGGTGCTCAACCTCGACGCCGAGGGCTATCCGACCCAGCCCTACGGCGTGCACGACAACCCGCATTCGATCCTGGACGTCGCCGACATCGTCTTCATCGATCCGGTCAACACCGGCTTTTCGCGCGTCCTCGACGGCAAGGGCGACCGCGCGCGCTTTTTCGGCGTCAACGCCGACATCGCCTACCTGGCCGAATGGGTCAGCGCCTTCGTCTCGCGCGAGGGGCGCTGGACCTCGCCCAAATACCTGATCGGCGAAAGCTACGGCACCTCGCGCGTGGCCGGCCTGGCGCTGGAATTGCAGAACGCGCAGTGGATGTATCTGAACGGCGTGGTGCTGGTGTCGCCGACGGAACTGGGCATCAAGCGCGACGGCATCGTCGCCGACGCGCTGGCGCTGCCGTACTTCGCCGCCACCGCGTGGTACCAGAAGGTGCTGCCGGCCGACCTGCAGGCGCGCGATCTGAAGGATCTGCTGCCGGAGGTGGAGGCGTTCACCGTCGACGAGCTGCTGCCGGCGACGGCACGGGGCGGCTTCATCGATCCGCAGGCCAAGGCGCGCATCGCGGCCAAATTCGCGCGCTACGCCGGCTTGTCGGAAGCGTATGTGCTGCAGAATAACCTGTCGGTGCCGGTGGAGAATTTCTGGAAGGAGTTGCTGCGCAAGCAGGGCAAGACCGTCGGCCGCCTCGACTCGCGCTATCTGGGCATCGACAGGACCGACGCCGGCGACAAGGTCGACTATAACGCCGAGCTGACGTCGTGGCTGCATTCGTTCGCGCCGGCCATCAACCAGTACCTGCGCGTGGAGCTGGGCTACAAGACCGACATCAAATACAACCTCTTCGGCGACGTCCACCCGTGGGATTTCAAGAACGAGAAGACCGGCGAGAACCTGCGCCTGGCGATGGCCGCCAATCCTTATTTGAAGGTGATGATCCAGTCCGGTTATTACGACGGCGCCTGCACTTATTTCGACGCCAAGTACACGATGTGGCAGCTGGACCCGAGCGGCAAGATGAAAGACCGCCTGCGCTTTGAAGGCTATCGCAGCGGCCACATGATGTATCTGCGGTCGGAGGACCTGGCCAAAGCCAACGAGGATTTGCGCGACTTCATCCGCCAGGCGACGCCGGCGCCCAACGCGCCGGCCAAATACTAGGCTGGATGCGCCGTCCGGCGCCA
>DATMSN010000950.1:0-2368 GCA_035565375.1 Duganella sp.
CGCTTCGAAGGCAAGCCTTTGTACGCGCCGTCGGGCACCGCGCAATCGGCGCTGCAGCACGAGATCAACAGCCAGTGGTTCCCCTTTATTCAGTCGGAATTCGACAAAGGTAATCTGGAGCAGGCTAAAATCGACACCCCCGCCGAATACGCGCGCCTGGCCAATACCTGTAACGGCGAGATCCGGGAAATCGTTCAGCGCAGGCGCAGAAGATAGAGAACATGACAGTACACACCAATACACCGCGTTATTTCGCGCTGCTGCCGGCCGCCGGTGTCGGCGCGCGCATGGCGGCCGACGGACCGAAACAATACCTGACGGTCGGCGGCAAGCCGATGCTGCGCCACGCCGTCGACGCCTTCCGCGCCAGCGATCTGGTGGCGCACACCTACGTCGTCGTCAGCGCGGCGGACTGCCAGATCGACGCGGTGCTGCCGCCGGATCTGGATGGCGTCACAGTGCTGCGCTGCGGCGGCGCGACGCGCATGGACACGGTGCTCAACGCCTTGCGCGCGCTGGCGGGCATCGTCACCGACGCGGACCTGGTCATGGTGCACGACGCCGCGCGTCCCGGCCTGACGCCGGCCTTGATCGCCAAGCTGATACATGGCGTTGGCGACTACCCCGCCGGCGGCTTGTTGGCGCTGCCGGTGGTCGACACGGTCAAGCGCAAGGCGGGCGCCGATGTGGCCACCGTGCCGCGCGACGGCCTGTGGCTGGCGCAGACGCCGCAGATGTTCAGCTACGGGTTGCTGTTGCGCGCATTGGGCCACGCGCCGGACGCCAACGCCATCACCGACGACGCCAGCGCGGTCGAGATGCTGGGCATGTCGCCGCGCCTGATCGAAGGCCATCCACGAAATTTGAAAGTCACGCTGCCGGCCGATATTCGCATCGCGGAGATGTACCTGGCGGCGGGCGAATAACCAAGGAAACCATATGAAGGAAACGATATGAAACAGCTCCCGTTCCGCATCGGCCAGGGCTACGACTGCCACGCTTTGGTGGAAGGCCGTAAGCTGATCATCGGCGGCGTCGACATCCCGCACCACGTCGGCCTGCTGGGCCACTCGGACGCCGACGTGCTGCTGCACGCGATCACCGATTCGATCCTGGGCGCGGCCGCGCTGGGCGACATCGGCAAGCATTTTCCGGATACGGATGTGCAGTTCAAGGGCGCCGATTCGCGCACCTTGCTGAAGGAGGCCGCGCGCCGCGTGGCGGCCACCGGCTACAGCATCGGCAACATCGATTGCACCATCATCGCCCAGCGCCCGAAGATGGCGCCGCACATCCCCTCGATGCGCGCCAACATCGCCGAGGACCTGGGACTGGACATCAGCCAGGTCAACGTCAAGGCCAAGACCAACGAGAAGCTGGGTTATTTGGGCAGGGAAGAGGGTATTGCGGCCGAATCGATCGCGTTGCTGATTTCTTCGTAAAATAGCGTCAACTGGTTTTCCAGCACGCCAGTGGCGGTTTCTTGGGACACAGTAGGAAAGTCTCGCAAGAAATCGTCCATGGGTTTGCCCGCCAGTAGATAGTCGAACATGCGCTTGATTGGAACAAGGGTGTTCTTAAATACCGGCATGCCACCAAGGATGTCAGGCTCCATCTGCACCAGCGGCGTCTTCGCTTTCATGGACTCCAGCACCTCTGGATCAAACGGATCCGTGGGCGATGTACGAGGCTGTATGACGCGGCCCTTGAAGCGATGCACAGGCTCGGTGAAGTGCCGTGGATCATATTCAGGACAGTCTTCGTCTATCTCGATGTCGTCATAGTTGTGTGGCATCACATCCATCCAGCTAGCGGGTTCGTCGGACAAAAGCTCGTGTTTCTTGTCGACTCGCTCGTCTAAAAGAGATGATTCGTATTTCATCGTTTTGCTCCGTGTAGGTAATTGAAACCACGGTGTTATGGAGAGCGCCGACGGCGTTGTATCTGCGTTCGCTATATTGAAGGCTGATATCTTCCGTCGAGTAGGAATCACCCTCCAGCACAGCAGGGGCATCGGCAAAATCCAGACCGTGCTTGCGCAGGTTGCTTTTGCGTTTGGCCTCGTCCCAAGTGTAGGTGGTCATGTTCAGTGTAGTAGCTTGAGGATATCCTTCAAGCGGCACTGAACAAAAAAAGCCAGGCTGCCGGGACGTCTTGCGACATCCTGCGCCCGGCTTTCCCGTCGGTCGTTCGATCAGATCAATGGTGCGTGGTGATTGTCATGCTCGCGGAAAACGATCTGCTACCATGGCGGTTTTTCAGCAGGGATGACCATGGCGCGCGATATTTATGCATACCGGCAGGTGGCCGTGCACTCGGTGCTGCGCGGGGGCGCGGTCGAGATCCATCCGGTGCCGGGGCAGGCGTT
>DATMSN010000951.1:0-3112 GCA_035565375.1 Duganella sp.
CGGCGCCGCTGCGCTGGGCATCGATCGACAGGCGGACGCGGTCGATCAGTTGGGTGAGCTGGCTGTCGCCGGCGGCGCTGGCGAGCACCGCGCGGTTGATCGCCATCAGCGTCGCGGCGTCGGCGCTCACCGGATCCATGCTGGCGTAAGCCATGCTGATCTGGAGGCGTTCCGCCAGATAGCCGCGATCCTCGGCGGCGGCGGTGGAGTTATTGAGATTGCTCGCCAACGCGTCGGCGACATTGACGACGAACTGGCCGCGCGTCAGCTTGTTCTGGTTGAGTTGGCCGGTCCAGAGGCCGAACTCGTCGCTGGTCGGCCGGCGGCCGACCAGGTTGGTGAAGACGCGGTTGACCAGCAGTTCGTTCAACTGGGCGGCGCTCAGGCCGGCATATGACTGCTGCGCGTTCCATTCGTCCGAGGCCAGCAGGCCGGCGACGATGTCGGCCGCCGTGGCGCCCTTGTCCAGTTGTTTGTTCAGCTCGATCTTGTCCAGCGCGCGGCCGAACAGGGCGATATAGCCACGCGCGATGCGTACCGCGCGCAGCTCGGCGGTCGCCTTGGCCGAGCCCAGGGCGATGGCGTCGGCGCCGGGCGTGGTGGCCGCCACCAGCACCTGCTGCGCGCTTTGATATTCCAGCCCGCCTTCCTTGATCACATAGTTGAACACGGCCGCCACCTGGCCGTCCAGCGCCTGCACGGTGGCCGGGTCGCGCGCCAGGTCGGCCAGCGTTTGTCCGCCGTTGTTGCCGATGGTGGCGGTCTTCAGATCCATGCGCTGGGCCCAACCGGCGATTTCCGCCGCGACGGCGGGATCGGCCAGGTCGCGCGTGGGGAAGCGGTTGCGGTAAATCGCTTCGATGATCTGTTTGCTGGTCATGTCCCGCGACAGATTCCGGTTCAGGGGATCGTCCGGCGCCTGCGACAGCATGTCGCCGGCGACCGTGGTCAGCGTGGCGCCGTTATTGATCCTGCCCATCCAGTACGACAGGCCGCCCGGATCGGGGGCGCGGCCCAGGATCATCAGGTACAGCCGGATCAACTCACGCGCCTTGGTGTCGCCGGCCTCGGCGCGGATCGTCAGCGCGCCGCCGTCGCGCTCATAGGACGCGCCCGTTTGCGGCTGCACCATGACGCGATACTCGTACTTGCCGCCGGCCAGCCCGCTGGTGTTGAATACCGGATAACCGTCCACCCAACTGACGCGTTCGCTGGAGTTGATCCAGTTGGCGGCGCCCTCGAGGCGGTAGATCACGCTAATCTTGACCGTGCCCGCGCTTTGGTCCGTGTAGGTCGTCGGACGGTCGCCGCGGTCGCCGACGATCAGCAGGGCGTCCCGGACTTCGCTGTCTTGCTGCTGCGGGCGTTTTATCCAGCTGCCGTCGTCCAGGCGCGCCAGGAAGTACAGGTCGTTACTGTGCATGACGCCGGCGTCGAGCGCCTGGCCGAGCAGGTTGTAATGGGTGTCGAGGCGCTGCATGCCCGACATGTTCAGCACGTCCTTGATCCTGGCGATCGTCAGCGCGCCGAGTTGGTTGTCGGCCGCGCCCAGGCTGCTGCGCAACTGCACCGTGGCGTTGCCCTGGGCGTCGAACAGCGTGACTTTGTCGATGCCGTCGCCGGCGTCGCTACGCCAGACGCGGCCGGCGTTGTCGTAGTCGCTCGTTTCGGTGCGGTTCAGCGCGCCGCCGCCGGTCACCACGCGGGTGACTTCGCCGAAGCCGTTGAAGGTGTATTTCTGAACGATCGGGGCGGCGGTCTTGTTGTCGACCAGGTCGACGTTGCCCGGTTTATCCACCTCGATCTGGTGGCCGAGCGCGTCGTAGCGGTTGATCTGATACGCCGTTTCAACCACTTTGGTGGCGCCGAAGTCGTTGCTGACGACGCGCCATTGCTTGGCCAGGCGGCCGAACACGTCGTAGGACGAATAGGCGACATTGAGTTGGGCGTCGGTGACGGCGAGCGCGTGGCCGGCGATGTCGTAGGTGGTGAGCGTGGCCCGGTCCAGCACGTTGTCGGTCGGCGCGGTGAAGGTCGCGACGGTGGTGCCGATGGTGCCGGTGAGCGTGGCGGCGGCGCCGCCGGCGTAGTCGATGCGCACCACCACGTTGCCATAGGCGTCGAGGCGGAACTGGGTGGCCGGCATCAAGGTGCTCGGGGCGCCCGCGGCCGCCACCTGGGCGATGGCGGTGGTGCGTCCCAGCTCGTTGTAATAAGTGATGGTGCTGGGGCCGCCGTCGATGCGCGCGATCGTCTGGTTGCCGGTGGCGTCATACTCGAAGGTGCGGCGGATGTTGCCGGTGCCGCCCCCCGTGACCAGCGCGCCGACCTGGATTTCCTCGGTCTTGCGGCCGGCGCCGTCGTAGGCGTAGCTGGTCTCGCGGTCGGCGGCGACCGCGCCCGCGCCCGGCGTGACGTAGCCGTTGTCGGTCCAGGTCGTCGCCGTCGCGTATTCCTTCACGTTGGCGCGGTTGCCGGCGCCGTCGTACCCATAGGTGGTCAGGTAGCCGCTGCGCACGGCGTCGTCCGACAGCGCCAGGATCTGCGCCGTGGTGTTGCCGCGCCGGTCGAAGTAATAGCGTGTCACGGCGGCTGGCGTCTTGCCGCCGTCCGCTTTGAGGCCGTAGACCGACTGCCGGTATGCCCGGCCCAGGCCGTCATACTCGGTGGCAGTGGTGCGGGCCGACAGGTAGCTGGCGCCGCTTTGCTGGTCGTACACGGCCGCCTGCGGCTCGCTCACCGTGAGCACGCGGCCGGCGGCGTCGTAGGTCGTGCGCACGACCCGGTCCTCCGGCGAGGTCGGCACACCGTTGTTCAGCGCGTGGTAGGTCAGCAACTGTGCGAAGTCGGAGAAGCCGAGCGGCTTGGCGTAGCGGGTCAGTTTGACCACCTCGCCAAAGCCGTCGCGCTCGTAGCCGGTGACGTAGCCGAGCGTGTCGATGTCGTAAATGACGCGGCCCAGGAGGTCGTACAGTTTATAGCTGTGGTTCGAGGCGATATCCTGGTTGACGACGGCGTTGCCCAGCATGTCGTAGACCACCTGGGATTGATGCGTCGCGGCGGCCGTTTCGGTGCGGCCGGCGGCCGCGGGGTCGGCGCCGTAGTCGTACGC
>DATMSN010000952.1:0-2339 GCA_035565375.1 Duganella sp.
GGTGACCGCCAATTTTCTGGTCGTGCGGACAACCAGCGCCGTTCCCAAATCCTCCTCAAGATATTTGAGGTAGTTGCTCACCATGGAAACGGAAAGGTTGGAACTCCGGGCCGCGACCGTCAGGCTCTGCTTATCCACCACATTGACGAAAACCTGCATGGCCTTCAATTTGTCCATCCGTGGGCCCCTCAGCCGCGCATCCAGAATTTCCATTCGGCCTGTTGCTTGGCCGAGTTCAGGCGCGACTTTTGCCAGCTCGCGTTGTCGTCCAGCTTTTGCCACGGCTGCTTGCCCGCCGCCGTCGTCGAGGCGACATACTGCCGCCAGCGATAGTGATCATAGACCGAGATGATGTGCGCCGCATAGGCTTCCGCCACCGCCCGGTCGCCCTCGATGACCAGGAAATTCTCGTCGTTGCTTTCCGACGCCATGGCGGAAAAATTGTGCGAGCCCGTGACCACGACGGGGTGCGCGCCGAACGGATCGATGCACAGCACCTTGCTGTGGACGAGGACCGAAATCTTCCCTCCCCTCACAAACTCCTTGGCCCAGAACGCGAACTGCTGCTTGATGCCGGACGGCGTGAACACGTCCAGGTTCATCGGGTCTGACTTGCTGCCGCCCACCAACTCCGCCATCAACTTGCCGTCGGCGCCGCCGACAAACCGGTTCAGCACGCCGCGCACGAATTGCCCTTGCGCGCGCTCCTCCAACACGTCGAGCACGGGGCCGTTCGGGCCGGGCATGAACGAAAGGAACAGAATACCTTCCCGCGCGCCTTCGACCAGTTCCCGAAGGCGTTTGAGATCGGCATTCTTCACCGTGGGCGTGAACCAGGGTTCGATGCTGGCCGGGAC
Source organism: Duganella sp. (assembly GCA_035565375.1). Taxonomy (GTDB): domain Bacteria; phylum Pseudomonadota; class Gammaproteobacteria; order Burkholderiales; family Burkholderiaceae_D; genus Rugamonas. The sequence goes on from DATMSN010000952.1 coordinate 858, forward strand.
GGTGGTGCCGGCGTCCGGCGCCGCGTTGGTTTTCTTCAATGTCGACGGCGCCTCGCTGCCGGCGTCGGCGAGACGATGCCATTGCTCCAGATATTGCGTGGCCAGCTCGGCGCTCTCGATCAACACCGCGTTATTTATCTGCGTGAACAGTCCGGTCGGCGTCAGGTTGGTGGATCCGGTCCACACCGCCAGCGGTCGCTCCCCGGCCGCCACCACAATGAATTTGTTGTGGCCGAGCGCGCCCGCATTGCCGGGGATCGACGTCATGCGGTCGATGACGTCGCAGCCGGCCTGGCGCACCTTGGCCCGGCCGGCGGCATTGCCGTCCGGTTCCGTGGCCTTGGTGCTGCCATTGGCCAGCACGATGTGCGCCCGCGCGCCGAGGTCGCAAAACCGCTGCGTGACCTCCTCGTCCTCCAGCTCGAACAGCGCCGCGTACAATTGGATGCCGGGGTTGCGGTCGGCGTCGTCGAACAGCTTGCGCAGCGCCAGGATCAGCGATCCGCCGCAGAAGTCGCGCAGGAAGCCGCTGGAAACGTCGGAGATCTTCTCGACCAGGTCCGTGCCCGTCTCGATGTCCATCCCGGCGGCGACCTTGGCCATCCAGCGCGACGCGGCCATCGGGCGGTTGAAGAAGCAGCTCAGCCGTCCGCCGGCCGGCTGGACGGCGTTGACCTCGACCCACGCGCTGGCCCACTCCTCGCGCGGCTCCAGCGCGCCCGGCTTGCCGACCATCGGCACCACGCGATACCGGACGCGGTCGTTAAAACCCACCTCGTGGTCGGTCCAGCTGTAGCGCTGAAACGGCCAGACATCCGAAGGCTGGCGCTGGTCGGGCCCGCCATCGGCATCCTTGGCGAAGCCGACGCGATTGAGCAGGAACTCCGGTCGATCCAGCGGGCGGTCGCCGTCATCGCTTTGCAACCACACCCGTTCGATGGCGAAGCCTATGCAATTTTCCAGCTCGGCGGCCTTCCAGATCAAAAAGGCGTCGTCAGTGTTGCAATACACATTCAGTTGGACCTGGCCCATCTGTTCCTCCGTGCCGAAAGTTTAAAAACGGGATGCGGCGATGTCGAGTGCGACAGTGGATTAACACTAGCAGCGACGCATGACCGGGCCATGTCAAAAAAGCTCACATCTCCCACTGGAACTTGACCGTCAGCGACTTGCGCACCGTGTCCGGCGCGCGCGTCCTGTCGCGCGAATAGCCGAGCGACAGCGAGCGACCGTGGCGCCACAGATGGCGGTACAGCAGCGAGCGGTGCACCTGCCGGTCGGCCCAAGGCTCCAGGCCCGACACACCATCGTCGCGCCGCGCCGCCCAGGTGTTCTGCGCCAGCAGCCGCAGCGAGTCGGCCGGCGTGAAGTGCAGCATGCCCAACCAGCGCCAGCCATTGTCGACGAAGGCCGGACGCCCGAGCGTGCCCTGCACCCAGGCGCGGTTGACGCGCTGGTCCAGTTCCATCGCCCAGCCGCGCG
>DATMSN010000953.1:0-1583 GCA_035565375.1 Duganella sp.
GCGCGCTTCGTCGGCCGGCTGCCCGCCGGCGCCGTGCCGGAACAGCGCGGCACCTTCCTGGCGCTGGCGATCACCTTGATCACGGTCGCCATCACCATCTTCATCATGTCGGCCAACGGCCTGCTGCGCTACCGCGAACTATTCCGCCAGAAAAGCGAGAGCGAAAGCTGGATGCGCGCGCTGCTCACCACCACCATCGACGGCGTCATCACCATCGACCGCGCCGGCACCATCCACGAGTTCAACATCTCGGCCGAGCGCATCTTCGGCTGGACGCGCGCCCAGATCGTCGGCCGCGATATCCGCCTGCTGATGGCCGACCAGGCACGCGCCGAGCGCGAAGGCCTGCTCAAATACCTGGGCGAGGACAGCAAGACGTTGCCCGCCAAGGGCCGCGAGGTGCTGGGGGTGCGCAAGGACGGCGCCATCGTACCGATCCGCCTGGCGATCGGCCACGCGGCGCTGGACGACCGCGACCTGTTCGTGCTGTTCATCACCGACATCAGCGAGCGGCGCGCCATCATGCAGGCCCTGCGCGACAGCGAGCTGCAACTGCGCTCCCTGGTCGGCAACATCCCGGGCATCTCCTTCCGCGGCAGCATGCAGTTCGACGCGCCGCCGCTGTTCATCAGCGACGGCATCGAGCGCCTGACCGGCTATCCGGCCAGCGATTTCGTCGGCGCCGGCCGCAGCCGCAAACTGAGCTCCCTGATCGTGCCGGAGGACCGCGCCGGCGTGGCCGAAGAGATCGCGCGCAGCATCGCCGCGCTGGCGGCCTACAAGGTGGAGTACCGGATGCGCCACGCCGACGGCGGCACCCGCTGGGTATGGGAAAACGGCGCCGTGACGCGCGACGAGGACCGGCCGGAGATCGTCTGGATCGACGGCGTGATCCTCGACATCACCGAGCGCCATCAGATGGAGCAGGAGCTGCGCAAGGCCAAGGAGGCCGCCGAACAGGCGGCGGCGGCGCGCGCCAGCTTTGTCGCCAACATGAGCCACGAGATCCGCACGCCGCTCAACGCCATCCTCGGTTTCACCAAGGTGCTGCTCGACACCGATCTCGATGCCGACCAGCGCCACCAGCTCGGCACCGTGCACAAGGCCGGACGCTCGCTGCTGCGCCTGCTCAACGGCGTGCTGGACACGGCCAAGCTGGACAAGGGCGCGGTGGAACTGGAAAACGCCGATTACAACCTGGCCGAGCTGATCGACGAACTGGCATCGACCTTCGGCGGCAACGCCCGCAACAAGGGCTTGCGCATCGAAGTCGAGTATGACGCGGCGCTGCCGGCGCGGCTGCACGGCGACCAGCTGCGCATGCGCCAGATCCTCGGCAACCTGGTCGACAACGCCATCAAGTTCACCGCCGCCGGCACGGTCACGCTGCGCGCGCGCCGCGACCTGGGCTGCCTGTGCCTAGCGGTCGAGGACACCGGCATCGGCATCGCGCCCGAGCGGCTGCAAGCGATCTTCGAGCGCTTCACCCAGGCCGACGCTTCGATGACGCGGCGCTTCGGCGGCACCGGCCTGGGCACCACCATCAGCCGCCAGCTGGTCACCTTGATGGGCGGCCGGATCTG
>DATMSN010000954.1:0-4497 GCA_035565375.1 Duganella sp.
CGCCGCCCCGGACGTGCCGCGCGGCTACCTGCTGGACCGGATTCCGGACGATTGGCAGGCGCAGGCGCGGGAGCTGGGCGCCATCGCCATCCACACCAACCACAAGCATCTGACCAGGGAGCTGGCGCAGGCGATCAAGGCCGCCGGCTTCGGGCTGTTTTGCTACACCGTCAACGATCCCGAGCGCGGCAGGGAGATCCTGTCCTGGGGCGTCGACGGCTTTTGCACCGACCGCATCGATTTGATCGGCCCGGGGTTTGCCTAGCAACCCTTCCCATGGCGGGGTCATATATAATCAACCCTTTGCATTTGCCAGCCACCACTGCTTACGACATGAAATCATCTGAAATCCGCGACAAATTCCTCAAGTTTTTTGAATCCAAGGGTCATTCGATTGTCCGTTCCAGCTCCCTGGTACCTGGCAATGACCCGACCTTGCTGCTGACCAACAGCGGCATGGTGCAATTCAAGGACGTGTTCACCGGCACCGACAGCCGTCCGTACACCCGCGCGACGTCGGTGCAGCGCTGCGTGCGCGCCGGCGGCAAGCACAACGATCTGGAAAACGTCGGCTACACCGCGCGCCACCACACCTTCTTCGAAATGCTGGGCAACTTCAGCTTCGGCGACTATTTCAAGCGCGACGCCATCAACTTCGCCTGGGAACTGCTGACCAAGGTCTACGGCCTGCCGTCCGAGAAGCTGACCGTGACCGTCTACATGGAAGACGACGAGGCCTACGGCATCTGGGCCAACGAAGTGGGCGTGCCGAAAGAGCGCATCATCCGCATCGGCGACAACAAGGGTTCGCGTTACGCGTCGGATAACTTCTGGCAGATGGCCGACACCGGCCCGTGCGGCCCGTGCACCGAGATCTTCTACGACCACGGCGCCGACATCCCCGGCGGCCCGCCAGGCTCGCCGGACGAAGACGGCGACCGCTTCATCGAAATCTGGAACCTGGTGTTCATGCAGTTCAACCGCGACGAAGCGGGCGTGATGCACAAGCTGCCGAAGCCGTGCGTCGACACCGGCATGGGCATGGAGCGCCTGGCCGCCGTGCTGCAGCACGTGCACTCGAACTACGAGATCGACCTGTTCCAGGCCCTGATCAAGGCTGCCGCGCGCGAAACCGGCGCCACCGACCTGGAAAACAAGTCGCTGCGCGTGATCGCCGACCACATCCGCGCTGCGGCGTTCATGATCGTCGACGGCGTCATTCCCGGCAGCGAAGGCCGCGCCTACGTCCTGCGCCGCATCATCCGCCGCGCGCTGCGCCACGGCCACAAGCTGGGCCAGACCAAGCCGTTCTTCCACAAGCTGGTGGCCGACCTGGCGATCGAGATGGGCGGCGCCTATCCGGAGCTGGAAGAAGCCAAGGGCCGCGTGGCCCAGATGCTCAAGGCCGAGGAAGAGCGCTTCGGCGAGACGCTGGAAACCGGCATGAAAGTGCTGGAGGCGCAACTGGCCAAGGACAGCACCGGCATCGACGGCGCCACCGCCTTCACCTTGTACGAGACGTACGGCTTCCCGCCGGACCTGACCGCCGACATCTGCCGCGAACGCAACATCAGCTTCGACCAGGAAGGCTACGACGCCGCGCTGAAGGAAAGCCAGGAGCTGTCGCGCAAAGGCGGCAAGTCGGTCAAGGACAGCAAGGTCGAATATTCGGGCGAGAAGAACAAGTTCGTCGGTTACGACAACCTGAGCCACGCCACCAGCAAGATCGTGGCGCTGTACACGGGCGGCACCGCGGTGCAGGAACTGACGGCCGGCCAGTCCGGCATCGTGGTGCTCGACACCACGCCGTTCTACGCCGAATCGGGCGGCCAGGTGGGTGACCAGGGCGTCATCAGCGCCGGCGCCGCCAGGTTCAACGTCGACGACACGCTCAAGATCCAGGCCGACGTGTTCGGCCACCACGGCACCCTGGCCGCCGGTTCGCTGAAGGTGGGCGACGCGGTCGGCGCCGACGTCGACCAGGCCAAGCGCGCGCGCACCATCCGCAACCACTCGGCGACCCACCTGATGCACAAGGCGCTGCGCGAGGTGCTGGGCGGCCACGTGGCGCAAAAAGGTTCGCTGGTCGATCCGGACAAGACCCGTTTCGACTTCAGCCACAACGCGCCGCTGACGGCCGAGCAGATCGCCGAAGTGGAAGCCAAGGTCAATAAGGAGATCCTGGAAAACCACGCGACCAAGGCGCAGCACATGTCGTTCGACGACGCCGTCAAGCATGGCGCGATGGCGCTGTTCGGCGAGAAGTACGGCGACGAAGTGCGCGTGCTCGACATCGGCTCGTCGAAAGAGCTGTGCGGCGGCGTCCACGTGCAGCGCACCGGCGACATCGGCCTGTTCAAGATCATCTCGGAAAGCGGCGTCGCCGCCGGCATCCGCCGCGTCGAGGCGGTGACCGGCGAGGGCGCGCTGGCGCTGGTGCAGTCGATGAACCGCCGCCTGCTGGAGGCGGCCGCCGCGCTCAAGGCGAGCCCGGAAGAGCTGACCGCGCGTATCGGCCAGGTGCAGGACCACGTCAAGGCGCTGGAGAAGGAACTGGCCGCGCTGAAGTCGAAGCTGGCTTCGGGGCAGGGCGACGAGCTGGTCACGCAAGCGGTCGATGTCAACGGCATCAAGGTGCTGGCGGCAACGCTGGACGGCGCCGACGTGGCCCGCCTGCGCGAGACCATGGACAAGCTGAAGGACAAGCTGAAGACCGCCGCCATCGTGCTCGCGAGCGTCGCCGACGGCAAGGTCAGCCTGATCGCCGGCGTGACGGCCGACGCCACGTCCAAGGTCAAGGCGGGCGAGCTGGTGAACTTCGTTGCACAACAAGTGGGCGGAAAAGGCGGCGGCCGCCCCGATATGGCGCAGGCCGGCGGTACCGATCCGAGCGGTTTGCCGGCGGCGCTGGCGGGTGTTGCCGCGTGGGTGGGCGAACGCGCCTAAGGTAACTATCAAGCTGCAACAACACTTGTAATGCAGCACCAATGCGGCCCGCGTGTCAATGCGGGCCGTAGTTGTTTAAGCAGACTTATTGTAAAATCGCAAGTTCCCGTTGCGAACTTGCAACGCACAATGAACTATTTTGGTGCAGCGCGTCAACCGCTACAAATTGGAGTAGTATGACGAAAGTGCTTAACAAACTAGCGGGTTCTTGATGACTGACACGATACTTGAAAACGAAATCATGGAATTCCACAAAGAACTCGACGCGCGCGGCTTGAACTGCCCGCTGCCGATTCTTAAGGCTAAAAAAGCCTTGTCCGAGCTACAAAGCGGCGAAGTGCTGCGCATTATGGCGACCGACCCGGGTTCCGTGCGCGACTTCCAGGCGTTCGCCAAACAAACGGGCAATGCGCTGCTGTCCCACGTCCAAACGGGCCGTGAATTCGTCTTTTTGATGCGGCGCAAATAAGCGCAAGCGATCCCAGCATTACTCTTCCCTGTCGAACCGCCGTCTAAGGAATCATTTTTTTAGACGGTTTCTACTAGCGAAAAATCGCACGATCGTGCTTTAATTTCTTGTGCGTGACGGATTTCTCATATAATCTAGCCCACAATTTAGTCCCGAACATTTACACATTTTCCCAAAGGCACACCTATGAAAGTCTTGGTACCCGTCAAACGCGTGGTCGACTATAACGTCAAGGTACGCGTCAAGTCCGACGGCACTGGCGTCGATATCGCTAACGTCAAAATGTCGATGAATCCTTTCGATGAGATCGCGCTGGAAGAGGCGATGCGCCTGAAGGAAGCCGGCAAGGTCACCGAGGTGGTGGCGGTGTCGTGCGGCGTGACCCAGTGCCAGGAAACGCTGCGCACCGGCATGGCCATCGGCGCCGACCGCGGCATCCTGGTCGAGACCTCGGTCGAGCTGGAGCCGCTGGCCGTCGCCAAGCTGCTCAAGGCGCTGGCCGACAAGGAACAGCCGCAGCTGATCATCCTGGGCAAGCAGGCGATCGACGACGACTCCAACCAGACCGGCCAGATGCTGGCCGCGCTGCTGGGCTGGCCGCAAGCGACGTTCGCGTCGAAAGTGGTGCTGGAAGACGGCAAAGTGACCGTCACCCGCGAAGTGGACGGCGGCCTGGAAACGCTGTCGCTGACCTTGCCGGCGATCGTCACCACCGACTTGCGCCTGAACGAGCCGCGCTATGTGACCCTGCCGAACATCATGAAGGCGAAGAAAAAGCCGCTGGACGTGACCAAGCCGGAAGACCTGGGCGTCGATGTGACCCCGCGCCTGAAAACCCTGAAAGTCGTCGAGCCGGCCAAGCGCTCGGCCGGCATCAAGGTCCCGGACGTCGCCACCCTGGTCGCGAAACTGCGCACCGAAGCCAAAGTCATCTAAAGGAACAATCATGGTCGCATTAGTCATCGCAGAACACGACAACGCTAGCCTGAAGGGCAGCACCCTCCACACCGTGACCGCGGCCGCCCAGTGCGGCGGCGACGTGCACGTGCTGGTCGCCGGCTCGAACGCCGGCGCCGCCGCCG
>DATMSN010000955.1:0-2645 GCA_035565375.1 Duganella sp.
GGCGTAGGCGCGCAGGCTGGCCGTCAGCGCGGCCGGCAGCGTGGCCTGGCGGCGCTCCACCGACGGCTTGGCCTCGATCTGCGACGCGTGGTTCAGGGTGATGCCGGTGATGCTGAATAGAAACATGCCAAGCAGGCACAAAGCCGAGCTGATCCAGTGCCACTGGTGCAGGTTCTTCAGCCACACCGCGCGGCTGGCATTGCTGGCTTGTTGCGCGCCCATTCACGTCCTTGGTTAAATGATTGCCTTTGAGCCAGGCACAAGGGCAAATGATAATAATTATCATTTGCGTTGTCAACCTGTCCAATGTAACGCCTGTGTAAAGTAGCGTGTGTAAGGTACGTGTGGCCGCGTACAGAGCGCGGCCCCGGCGGCGGGTATGCTGAACCGACGTCGAACCCGCACCCCGAAAGCGGGGTGCGGGTCACCCTTTTTACATGGAGGCGCATCATGCCGCTGTATTCGCAAGACCAGATCAACACCATCGCCGCCAAGATCAAGGATGTGAGGTTCGGCATGTTCACCACCTTCGACTCCGGCCACGCGCTCACCAGCCGGCCGCTGACCACGCAGCAGCTCGACAACGAAGGCAACCTGTGGTTCTTCGCCTCCGACGAGGCGGCCTTCATGTTCGACCTGCCGAAGCACCCGGACGTCAATATCAGCTACTCGGACCCGGAGCGCAACCTGTACCTGTCGATTTCCGGCCGCGCCCACGTGCTCAAGGACCGCGCCAAGGCGCGCGAACTGTGGAGCGCGGCCGCGCGCGGCTGGTTTCCCGAGGGCGTAGACGATCCGCACCTGACCCTGATCCGGGTGCGCATCGAGTCGGCCGAATACTGGGACGCCGGCTCGACCAAGATGAAACAGCTGGTGCAGATCGCCCGCTCTGCCATCACCGGGCGCGCCAACATGGCCATGACCCGCCACACCACGATCTGCCTGTAGCCGCGCCGGAACCAAGCCGCTGCCGCGTGGTCTGACCCGGACGGGCGCGCATGTGCGCCCCATGGGGAGGAACAATCATGGGCAAAACCATAGGCATCGATTTGGGCACCACCAACTCCTGCGTCGCCGTCATGGAGGGCGGCCAGGCCAAGGTGATTGAAAACGCCGAGGGCGCGCGCACCACGCCCTCGGTGGTGGCCTATCTGGACAACGAAATCCTGGTCGGCGCCACCGCCAAGCGGCAGGCCGTCACCAATCCGAAAAACACCCTGTACGCGGTCAAGCGGCTGATCGGCCGCAAGTTCGACGAGGCCGAGGTGCAGAAGGACATCCACCTGATGCCCTACACCATCATCCGCGCCGACAACGGCGACGCCTGGATCGAGGCGCGCGGCAACAAGCTGGCGCCGCAGCAGGTTTCGGCCGAGGTGCTGCGCAAGATGAAGCAGACCGCCGAGGCCTACCTCGGCGAAAAGGTGGCCGACGCCGTCATCACCGTGCCGGCCTACTTCAACGACTCGCAGCGGCAGGCCACCAAGGACGCCGGCCGCATCGCCGGGCTCGAAGTCAAGCGCATCATCAACGAGCCGACCGCCGCCGCGCTGGCCTTCGGCCTCGACAAGACCACCCGGGGCGACCGCAAGATCGCCGTCTACGACCTGGGCGGCGGCACCTTCGACATCTCCATCATCGAGATCGCCACCATCGAGGGCGAAAAGCAGTTCGAGGTGCTGTCGACCAACGGCGACACCTTCCTCGGCGGCGAGGACTTCGACCAGCGCGTGGTCGACCACATCATCGCCGAGTTCCGCCAGATCAGCGGCGTCGACCTGGGCCGCGACCCGATCGCGCTGCAGCGCATCAAGAGCGCCGCCGAGCGCGCCAAGATCGAGCTGTCGTCGACGCAGCAGACCGACATCAACGAGCCCTACATCGCGATGGCCAACGGCTCGCCGGCGCACCTGGGCCTCAAGCTCACGCGCGCCAAGCTCGAATCGCTGGTCGAGGACCTGATCGCCCGCACCGTGGCGCCGTGCCGCACCGCGCTCAAGGACGCCGGCCTGGAGGTCGACCGGATCGACGACGTGATCCTGGTCGGCGGCATGACGCGCATGCCGCGCGTGCAGCAGGCCGTGCGCGAGCTGTTCGGCAAGGAGGCGCGCAAGGATGTCAACCCGGACGAGGCGGTGGCGGTGGGCGCGGCGATCCAGGCGTCGGTGCTGTCGGGCGAGCGCAGCGACGTGCTGCTGATGGACGTCACGCCGCTGTCGCTGGGCATCGAGACCCTGGGCGGCGTGATGACCAAGATGATCCCGAAAAACACCACCATCCCGACCCGCTTCAGCCAGGTCTACACGACCGCCGACGACAACCAGCCGGCGGTGACGGTCAAGGTCTACCAGGGCGAGCGCGACATCGTCAGCGGCAACAAGCTGCTGGGCGAATTCAACCTGGTCGGCATACCGCCGGCGGCGCGCGGCACGCCGCAGATCGAGGTCAGCTTCGACATCGACGCCAACGGCATCCTGCACGTGGGCGCCAAGGACAAGGCCACCGGCAAGGAAAACCAGATCACCATCAAGGCCAACTCCGGCCTGACCGAGGCCGAGATCCGCAAGATGGTGCAGGACGCCGCCGCCCACGCCGACGAGGACCGCCGCGCCAGGCAGCTGGTCGAGGCCCGCAACGCCGCCGAC
>DATMSN010000956.1:0-4797 GCA_035565375.1 Duganella sp.
GGTCGGTTCCAGCCCGCGCACCGTGCGCAGCAGGTTGACGGCGGCGGCCAGGTCGGGGGCGGTGTCGGCCAGGGTGCCGTCGAGGTCGAACAAAATGGCGCGCGGCGCCGGCAGGGCGGTAGTCATGGGCGGTCGATCAGAGCGGACGGGTGGTGGCGGCCAGGTAATTGACGCTGGTGTCGTCGTTGAGGGAATAAATCTTGGTCAGCGGATTGTAGCCCATGCCCTTGAACCCCTTCAGTTCGAGGCCGGCGCCGCGGACGAATTGCGACAATTCGGCCGGCGTGATGAATTTATCGTAGTCGTGGGTGCCCCGCGGCAGCAGGCGCAGCACGTATTCGGCGCCGATGATGGCGAACAGATACGCCTTCGGATTGCGGTTCAAGGTCGAGAAGAACACCTGGCCGCCCGGTTTGACCAGCGCGGCGGCGGCGCGCACGATGGCCGCCGGGTCCGGCACGTGCTCGAGCATCTCCATGCAGGTGACGACGTCGAACCGGCCCGGCTCCTGCGCCGCCATCTCCTCGGCCGCGATCAGCTTGTAGCGCACCTGCGCGCCCGACTCCAGGCTGTGCAGGTCGGCCACCTTGAGCGCCTTTTCCGACAGGTCGATGCCGGTGACGGTGGCGCCCTTGCGCGCCATCGACTCGCTCAGGATGCCGCCGCCGCAGCCGATGTCGATGACGTTCTTGCCGGCCAGCGGCGCGCGCGCGTTGATCCATTCCAGGCGCAGCGGGTTGATCTCGTGCAGCGGGCGGAACTCCGAGGTCGGGTCCCACCAGCGGTGGGCCAGGTCGGAGAATTTTTGCAGTTCTAATGGGTCGGCGTTCATGGGCTCGGTGTTCCGTGGGAAAAGTATTCGCTATTCTAAAGCAGCGGGCATAAAAAAACCCCGCCGGGGCGGGGTTTGTGTGCGGCGGCGCGCGCGCCGCCGGTCAGTTGCCTGACATATTACTTGTTGGTGCCGACCACTTCGATCTCGACGCGACGGTTTTTGGCGCGGCCTTCGGCGGTCTTGTTGTCCGCCACTGGCTGTTTCTCGCCTTTGCCTTCGGTGTAGACGCGGTTGGCGTCGACGCCTTTGGAGATGATGTAGGCCTTGACGGCTTCGGCGCGGCGCACCGACAGCTTCTGGTTGTACTCATCCGAACCGACCGAGTCGGTATGGCCGACGGCGATGATGACTTCCAGGTTGATCGAGCCCAGTTTCGAGGTGACGTCGTCCAGCTTGGCTTTGCCTTCAGGCTTCAGCACGGCTTTGTCGAAGTCGAAGAACGCGTCGGCGGCGAAGCTGACTTTCTGCGCGGTCGGCACTGGCACTGGCACCGGGGCCGGGGTCGGGCTGCTTGGCGCAGGGGTCGCTGGCGCCGGTGGTGGCGGCGGTGCTACGCACTTGCCGTTTTCCAGTTTCTCTGGCTCGACGCACAGTGGCAGGTCGCAGCCTGGCACGGCGTCGGCCGGGGTCCAGTAGCCGGTGCGCCAGCACAGGCCGAACGGATCGCGGGCGATCACGCCGCGCGCATCCTGAACGTAGGCGCTCTTAGGGGTAGCGGCCTTGATGTCTTGGGTGACGGGTGCGTACGGTGGAGCGGTAGGGGTCTGGGCGATTGCCGAGCCGGCGAAAGCTGCCGACACGGCCAACATCGAAATAAGTTTTTTCATATTTTTCTTCCTTTCGGGGGTGAAATCCGCAGAAAAACTGCGCGACGCATATTACGTGGGCCGAATTCTACCACGCAGGGGCGTCACGCCTGTCTCCCGATTGCGAAACGAGCAATTAACTTCTGAATCATTTTGCCACAAGCGATCCGGCGGCGTGGAAAGGCGCCAACATGGCGCGCCTGCGCGTCCGACCAAAATGTTGTTTTGTTGCAACGCGATTGTCGATAATAATTGAGTAATGTGTCATCAATATTACATCGTGTTACAACGCGTGGTCCGGCGCACATGCCGCATGCGGCCTGGCTTGGCGGCCAATTTGTGCTAGCCGGGCGGCGCGCATGCTAAAATCGCACGCTTGCCCGTCCAACTTGAACGGGCAGGGCAGGAGTGCAGTACGTGCGGCATACATTGCTTAAAAGATAACCCACAGTCAAAGATCAGTCGACCCGCCAATGGATCAATTCGCAAAAGAAACAATCCCTATTTCCCTCGAAGAAGAGATGCGCAAGAGCTACCTCGATTACGCGATGAGCGTGATCGTCGGGCGCGCCTTGCCGGACGTGCGCGACGGCTTGAAGCCGGTGCACCGCCGGGTTCTGTTCGCGATGCATGAAATGAACAACGTGTGGAACCGTCCCTACGTCAAATGCGCCCGCGTGGTGGGCGAGACGATGGGTAAGTACCACCCGCACGGCGACGCCTCGATCTACGACACGCTGGTGCGCATGGCGCAGGACTTCTCGCTGCGCTACATGCTGGTCGACGGCCAGGGCAACTTCGGCTCGGTCGACGGCGACGGCGCGGCGGCGATGCGTTACACCGAGTGCCGCCTCGACAAGATCTCGGCCGAACTGCTGGCCGACATCGACAAGGACACGGTCGACTTCCAGCCCAACTACGACGGCAAGGAAAAAGAGCCGACCGTCCTGCCGACCCGCATCCCCAACCTGCTGATCAACGGCTCGTCGGGCATCGCGGTCGGCATGGCCACCAACATCCCGCCGCACAACCTGCACGAGGTGATCGCCGGCGCGCTGCACGTGCTGCGCAACCCGGCCTGCACCATCGACGAGCTGATCGAGCTGATCCCGGCGCCGGACTTCCCGACCGGCGGCACGATCTACGGCGTCTCGGGCGTGCGCGACGGCTATCGCACCGGCCGCGGCCGCGTGGTGATGCGCGCCAAGACCCACTATGAGGAATACGGCAAGGACGGCGGCCGCACGGCCATCATCGTCGACGAGCTGCCGTATCAGGTCAACAAGAAGTCGCTGCTCGAGCGCATCGCCGAGAACGTGCGCGACAAGAAGCTCGAGGGCATCTCCGACATCCGCGACGAGTCCGACAAGTCGGGCATGCGCGTGGTCATCGAGCTCAAACGCGGCGAAGTGCCGGAAGTGGTGCTCAACAACCTGTACAAGCAGACCCAGTTGCAGGACACCTTCGGCATGAACATGGTGGCGCTGGTCGACGGCCAGCCGCGCCTGCTGAACCTGAAAGAGATGCTGCAGTGCTTCCTGTCGCACCGCCGCGAAGTGGTCACGCGCCGCACCGTGTTCGAGCTGCGCAAGGCGCGCGAGCGCGGCCACGTGCTCGAGGGCCTGGCCGTGGCGCTGGCCAACATCGACGACTTCATCGCCATCATCAAGGCGGCGCCGACGCCGCCGGTCGCCAAGACCGCGCTGATGGACCGTTCGTGGGATTCGTCGCTGGTGCGCGAGATGCTGGCCCGCACCGGCGAGGGCGACACCGTCGGCGGCATCGACGCCTTCCGCCCCGAGCACCTGCCCAAGCACTACGGCATGCAGGCCGACGGCATGTACCGCCTGTCGGACGACCAGGCGCAGGAAATCCTGCAAATGCGCCTGCAGCGCCTGACCGGCCTGGAACAGGACAAGATCGTCAACGAATACAAAGACGTGATGGCCGAAATCGCCGACCTGCTCGACATCCTGGCCAAGCCGCAACGCGTGACGACCATCATCACCGACGAGATGACCCACGTGGTCAACGAATTCGGCGATCCGGCCAAGGACCCGCGCCGCTCGACCATCGAGCACAACGCCACCGACCTGGGCACCGAGGACCTGATCACGCCGCAGGACATGGTGGTGACCCTGTCGCACACCGGCTACATGAAGGCGCAGCCGATCAGCGAATACCGCGCGCAAAAACGCGGTGGACGCGGCAAGCAGGCCATGGCGACCAAAGAGGAAGACTGGATCGACCAGCTGTTCATCGCCAACACGCACGACTACATCCTGTGCTTCTCCAACCGTGGCCGCATGTACTGGCTCAAGGTATGGGAAGTGCCGCAAGGCTCGCGCAACTCGCGCGGCAAGCCGATCGTCAACATGTTCCCGTTGGCCGACAACGAGAAGATCACCGTCATCCTGCCGCTGTCGGGCGAGAACCGGACCTTCCCCGAAGACCATTACGTGTTCATGTCGACCAGCCTCGGTACCGTGAAGAAGACGCCGCTGAAGGACTTCAGCAACCCGCGCAAGGCCGGCATCATCGCGGTCGACCTGGACGAGGGCGACTTCCTGATCGGCGCCGCGCTGACCGACGGCGAACACGATGTGATGCTGTTCTCCGACGCCGGCAAGGCGGTGCGCTTCGACGAGAACGACGTGCGTCCGATGGGCCGCAACGCCCGTGGCGTGCGCGGCATGAACCTCGACGAGGGCCAGCGCGTGATCGCGCTGCTGGTGGCGGAAAACGAGCAGCAGTCGGTGCTGACGGCAACCGAGAACGGCTTCGGCAAGCGTACCCCGATCACCGAGTACACCCGTCATGGCCGTGGCACCAAGGGCATGATCGCGATCCAGACGTCCGAGCGTAACGGCCGCGTGGTGGCCGCGACCCTGGTCGAGCCGACCGACGAGATCATGCTGATCACCACCGGCGGCGTGCTGATTCGCACCCGCGTGGCGGAGATCCGCGAGATGGGCCGCGCCACCCAGGGCGTGACCCTGATCGCGGTGGAGGATGGCACCAAGCTGTCCGGCCTGCAGCGCGTGGTGGAAACCGACATCGACGAGGTCGAGCTGGAACCCGGTCCGGACGGCAAACCGGCCGACGCCCCGGCCACGGACGCCCCGGCGGCCGGCACCTCCGCCGACGACACGCCGG
>DATMSN010000957.1:0-2119 GCA_035565375.1 Duganella sp.
CGGCGCGGTGTTCGGCGTCTCGCCGGGTTTGACTCCGGCGCTGATCGCCGCCGCCAAGAGCAGCGGCCTGCCGCTGCTGCCGGGCGTGATGACGCCGTCGGAAGTGATGGCCGCGCGCGAGCAGGGCTTCCGCCAACTGAAGCTGTTCCCGGCGGTGCCGGCGGGCGGCATCGGCATGCTCAACGCCATCAACGGCCCGCTGCCGGACGTGATGTTCTGCCCGACGGGCGGCATCTCGCAGGAGACGGCGTCGCAGTTCCTGGCGTTGAAAAACGTCGCCTGCGTGGGCGGCTCGTGGCTCACGCCGAAGGACGCCATCACCGCCGGCGACTGGGGCCGCATCACCGACCTGGCCAAAGCCGCCAGCGGCCTGCGTTAAACTCCGGGGTCTTTGACCCCGTCTTTATGGCACCGATTTATGGATATGTTCGCGCAGCCATTGGTGGGCGGGGTCGCGGTGCGAGCGTTCATTCCACAGCATCGCCATCTCGTAGCCGGGCACCTCGACCGGCGGCTCGACCGCTTTGAGCGCGGGGTTGCCGCGCACTAGGCGCGCCGGCAGCATCGCCACCATGTCCGTGCTTTGCAGGACCGATACCATGAACAGGAAGTGCGGCACCGATAGCGCCACCCGGCGCGTCAACCCGACGCGCGCCAGCGCCGTATCGGTGACGCCGTGGAAGCCGCCGCCATCGGGCGATATGAGCACGTGATCCAAGGCGCAGAACTGCTTGAGTGTGGGCCTGCGCTTTAGGCGCGGATGCTCGGCGCGGCCCACCAGCACGTAACGCTCGGCGAACAGCGTGCGTCGCCGCATGCCCGGCGGCGAGCCTTCGCTGGTGTGGAAGGCGAGGTCGATTTCGCCTTGCTCCGCCTGTCTCGCGATGCGCGCCGGGTTCATCTCCAGCACCGCCAGCCGGGTGCAGGGCGCCATCGCGCGCAGGCCGGGCAGCGCCGGCAGCACGATCGTCGATTCGCCATAATCCGTCGCGGCGACCCGCCAGGTCTGATCAGCTTTTAAAGGTTCGAACGGATGCGCCGGCGACACCGCGCGCCCAAGCGCCTCCAGCGCCTGCCGCAACGGTTCGCGCAACTCTTCGGCCCTGGCGGTCGGCCTCATGCCGCGCGGTCCCGGCAACAGCAGCGGGTCGCCGAAGATGTCGCGCAGTTTGGCCAGATGCACGCTGACCGAAGGCTGGGAGAAATTGAGCCGCTGCGCCGCGCGCGTGACGTTGTGCTCCGACAGCAGCACGTCGAGCGTCACCAGCAGGTTCAGGTCCAGGCGGCGTAAATTATCCATCGTGATTATTCATATTAATACCTGCTATATTGGGAATTCATTTCCAATATACCTGATGGAGGCCTACGCTGAGTACTTTCCATCCAGGAGTTAGTCATGAAAGTCCTTCTCGTCTATGCCCATCCCGAGCCGCTGTCCTTGAACGGTTCCATCAAAAACTTCGCGGTCGAACGCCTGGAGGCCGCCGGCCACACGGTGCGGGTCTCCGATCTATATGCGATGAAGTGGAAGCCCGCGCTGGACGCGGACGACAGCCTCGATGGCGCGGCGACCGAGCGCTTCGACGCCGCCCGCGACTCCAAGCGCGCCTTCGACAGCGGCCGGCAGAGCGAGGACATCGCCCTCGAACAGCAAAAGCTGTTGTGGGCCGATACCGTGATCCTGCAGTTTCCGATGTGGTGGTTCTCGATGCCGGCGATTCTGAAGGGTTGGGTCGAACGCGTCTACGCCCATGGTTTCGCCTACGGCGTCGGCGAGCATTCGGACCGGCGCTGGGGCAATCGCTACGGCGAGGGGAATTTGGCCGGCAAGCGCGCGATGCTGATCGTGACCACCGGCGGCTGGGAATCCCACTACAGCGCGCGCGGCATCAACGGGCCGATCGACGACATCCTGTTCCCGATCCAGCATGGCATTTTGTACTACCCGGGCTTCGAGGTGCTGCCGCCGTTCGTGGTGTACCGCACCAGCCGGGTGGACGATGCGCGTTTCGACACGATCCGCGAGGAGCTGGGGCGGCGTCTCGACGCGCTGGAGACGACCGCGCCGATCGCCTTCCGTCCGCAGAACGGCGGCGCCTACGACATCCCGCAACTGACC
>DATMSN010000958.1:0-2211 GCA_035565375.1 Duganella sp.
TCGCCCTGGTCTCCGCCACGCTGGAGCTGGCGGCCGACAGCCGCCAGGCCGGCGCCACGCTGTCGGCGCAACTGCTGGGCGATCAACTGCGCCATGTGTTGGTGCTGTCGGACGGCCTGGCGGTCAATGGCAGCGAACTGGTGCAGGGACTGCGGACCTCGCTGCCGCCCGGCGTCAACGTCACCGGCGGCCTGGCCGGCGACGGGCCGGACTTCGGCGTCACCGTCGTCATGGCCGACGCCCCGGCCGCCTCGCACCGCATCGCCGCCATCGGCTTTTATGGCGAGCGCCTGCACGTCGGCTACGGTTCCCTGGGCGGCTGGGATTCCTTCGGGCCCGAGCGGCTGATCACGCGCGCCGAAGGCAACACGCTGTTCGAACTGGACGGCGAGTCGGCGTTGAGCCTGTATAAAACCTACCTCGGCAAGCAGGCCGAGGACTTGCCGTCGTCGGGGCTGCTGTTCCCGCTGGCGCTGCACCTGGCCGACGCCGACACCTACGTGGTGCGCACCATCCTGGGCGTCGACGAGGCGGCGCAGAGCATGATCTTCGCCGGCGATATGCCGGTCGGCGCCCGCGCGCAGCTGATGAAGGCCAATTTCAACCGGCTGGTCGATGGCGCCATCGGCGCCGCCGAGGACACGCTGACCCAGCTGGACGGCCACGCGCCCGAGCTTGCCATCCTGATCAGCTGCATCGGCCGCAAGCTGGTGCTGCAGCAGCGCATCGAGGAGGAGACCGAGGGCGTGGCCGAGGTGCTCGGCCCGCAGACCACGCTGGCCGGCTTCTATTCCTACGGCGAGATCGCGCCGCACAGCGCGCTGACCCGCTGCGAGCTGCACAATCAAACCATGACCGTCACCACCTTCAGCGAGGAATAGGTCATGCATCCATTGCTGGCGCGCCAGCTCAAGAAGTATTGCCGCGACGGCCAGATCGACCTGGACGGCTTGAGCAAGGCGGTCGACGACGCCTATGCCAGCTTCGAGCATGACCGCTTGCTGATCGAAAATTCGCTGGAGGTGATGTCGCAGGAGCTGGGCAAGCGCAACCGGCAGCTGGCCGAGCAGCTGTCGGACAAGCAGCAGATGATGGATCAGCTCAGCATCAGCAACGTCGAACTGCGCGAATTGAACGGCAAACTCGAGGCGACCCGCAACCAGCTGCTGCAATCGGACAAAATGGCGTCGATCGGCCAGTTGGCGGCCGGCGTCGCGCACGAGATCAACAACCCGATCGGCTACATCAACTCCAACTTCTCCACGTTGCAGCGCTACGTCGGCAGCCTGTGCGACATGCTCAGCGCGTACGAGGAGGCCGAATCCGCCATCGAATCGGCGGAGGTGGTGTCGCGCCTGAAAGCGATGCGCGCCGACATGGATCTGGGCTACCTGCGCAGCGACATTCCGGAGTTGATGGCCGAATCGACCGAGGGGCTGGAGCG
Source organism: Duganella sp. (assembly GCA_035565375.1). GTDB lineage: Bacteria > Pseudomonadota > Gammaproteobacteria > Burkholderiales > Burkholderiaceae_D > Rugamonas. The sequence goes on from DATMSN010000958.1 coordinate 1,445, forward strand.
GGTGCGGCGCATCGTCCAGGACTTGAAGGATTTCTCGCACGCCGACGCGCAAAAGGAGTGGCAGCTGTTCAATCTGCACCAGGGCATCGACTCGACCTTGAACATCGTGGCCAACGAGATCAAGTACAACGCCGAGGTGGTCAAGGAGTATGGCGACATTCCGGAGATCGAATGCCTGTCGTCGCAGATCAACCAGGTGGTGATGAACCTGGTGGTCAACGCCGCCCACGCGATCCGGCCGGGGCATGGCAAGATCACCTTGCGCACCGGCGTCGATGGCGACCATGTGTGGTTCTCGGTCACCGATACCGGCGCCGGCATCGCGCCGGACAACCTGACGCGCATCTTCGACCCGTTCTTCACCACCAAGCCGATCGGCAAGGGCACGGGGCTGGGCTTGTCGGTGACTTACGGCATCGTGCAAACCCACAGCGGGCGCATCGAGGTCGAGAGCGAGGTCGGGCGGGGCAGCACCTTCCGCGTGGTGCTGCCGATATTGCATCCGGACGCAGGCGGCGAGGTGGGCGCCGATGGTTAAGCCTGATTAGCTCAGACTCGACGGGATCAAACTCTTCGTCGCCTCGGCGGCCGGACCCTGGTGCTGGGCGGCCTGGGATACACGCTGGCATACGCGCTGGCGCCGATCGCGATCGCCAGCACGTTGGCCATCTGCCTGCTGGCGCCGGCCGTCCTCGTTGTCGCCGGTATCATCGCGCGCAGCGCGGCAGCGGCGTCGATACCGGCGGCCCGGCCGCCTTCAACCAGGG
>DATMSN010000959.1:0-4128 GCA_035565375.1 Duganella sp.
AGCCGCGCGACCATGTCCTGCACCTGCGCCTTGACCGCGCGGCCGGTGCCGACCACGGCCTGCTTGACCTGCGTCGGCGAATATTCAGCCACGCTGAGCTCGGCGGACACCAGCGCGCAGATCGCCGCGCCGCGCGCCTGGCCCAGCAGCAAGGTCGATTGCGGGTTGACGTTGACGAACACCTGCTCGATGGCGGCGCATTCGGGCTGATAGATGCGGGCGACCTCGGCCACGCCGTCGAGGATCACCTTCAAGCGCGCCGGCAGGTTGCCCTCGCCGCTTTTGATGGTGCCCGAGGCAACGTAGTACAGCTTCGCGCCCTGCTTGCGAATAACGCCAAAGCCGGTCGTGCGCAAGCCGGGGTCGATGCCGAGAATTATCATTGATGGATTGTATGCAGTAAAGAAAGCGCCCGCAAGGTTGCGGGCGCTTTTATGTTTGCGACGGTCAGAGGCCGCCGGTTTTATATATCAATGACGGAAATGGCGCACGCCGGTGTAAACCATGACCACGCCGCGCTCGTTGGCCGCGTCGATCACTTCCTGGTCGCGCATCGAGCCGCCCGGATGGATCACGCAGGTCGCGCCGGCGTCGACCACCACATCCAGACCGTCGCGGAACGGGAAGAACGCGTCCGACGCCACCACCGAACCGGTCAACGACAGGCCGGCGTTCTGCGCCTTGATCGAGGCGATGCGGGCCGAGTCGATACGGCTCATCTGGCCGGCACCCACGCCCAAGGTCATATTATTACCGCAGAAAACGATGGCGTTCGACTTGACGTACTTGGCCACGCGCCAGGCGAACATCATGTCCTGCAATTGCTGCGGCGTCGGCTGCAGCTTGCTGACCACCTTCAGGTCCGTCAACAGCACGTTTTTCGCATCGGCCGACTGCACCAGCAAACCGCCGCCGACGCGCTTGAAATCCATCGCGTTGACGCCGTTGCCCAAAGGGATCTCCAGCAAGCGCACGTTCTGCTTGGCCGCCATGATCTGCTTCGCTTCGGCCGAGTACGACGGCGCGATCAGCACCTCGACGAACAGCTTGGCCAGCTCGGTGGCGGCGGCCGCGTCGATCTCGACGTTGAAGGCGATGATGCCGCCGAACGCCGAGGTCGGATCGGTCTGCAGCGCGCGCTTGTAGGCGTCGGCGGCGTCGGTGCCCAGCGCCACGCCGCACGGATTGGCGTGCTTGACGATGACGCACGCGGCGCTCTGCTGGAAGCTGCCCATGCTCTTGACGCATTCCCACGCGGCGTCGGCGTCGGCGATGTTGTTGAACGACAGTTCCTTGCCCTGCAGCTGGCGGTAGTTGGCCAGCGCGCCGTCGGTGGCGGCGACGTCGCGGTAGAACGCGGCCGACTGGTGCGGGTTCTCGCCGTAGCGCATGTCCTGCACCTTCTCGAACGCCACGTTCAGGGTGTTCGGATAGGCGTTGCGGCTGGCGTGCTGGCGGTCGGCGCCCAGGCTGGTCAGGTAGTTGGCGATGGCGCCGTCGTACTGCGCCGTGTGCGCGTAGACCTTGGTGGCCAGCTTGAAACGGGTGTCGTAGCTGACATAGCCGGGCGCGTTGTCGGTGGTCTTCATTTCCGCCAGCACCACGCCGTAGTCCGACGGATCGCAGATGACGACCACGTCCTTGTGGTTCTTGGCGGCGGAGCGCAGCATGGCCGGGCCGCCGATGTCGATGTTCTCGATGGCGTCGTCGAGCGAGCAATCGGCCTTGGCGACGGTCGCCTGGAACGGGTACAGGTTGACCACCACCATGTCGATGGTCGGAATCGCGTGTTCTTCCAGCTTGGCCACGTGCTCGGGGAAATCGCGGCGCGCCAGGATGCCGCCGTGTACTTTCGGGTGCAAGGTCTTGACGCGGCCATCGAGCATCTCCGGGAAGCCGGTGTAGTCGGCGACCTCGGTCACGGCGACGCCGTTGTCGGCCAGCAGTTTGGCGGTGCCGCCGGTCGACAGGATCTTGACGCCCATGGTGGACAGCGCGCGGGCGAAGTCCAGCACACCGGTTTTGTCGGAGACGGAGATGAGAGCTTGTTTAATCATGGCTGTGAAAGGCTAGGTGGGTTGAATATCGGGGTTGCGTGTTGCCTTGCGGACCGGCCGACGGCCGTTCCCAGCCGCCATGCCGGAAAGATCGCCGCTGTTTACAGCAGGCCGTGTTCTTGCAGTTTCTTGCGCAGGGTGTTGCGGTTGATGCCCAGCATCTGGGCCGCGTGCGACTGGTTGCCGTCGGCGCGCGTCATGACCACTTCCAGTATCGGCTTTTCCACGGTCAGCACGACCATATCGTAGATGTTCGATGCCTGCTGCTCGCCCAGGTCGTTGAAGTAATCTTCAAGGCTCTTCTGGACTACTTCCTGGATACTTTCTTTGCTCATTTTGATGTCGTTCGCTAAATAATCTGTTGACGCTGGTAAATCACCCCGGGACTCATGGTCCGGGCGCTTACCCTTCTGATATAACTTTTTTAATGCCTTCCAACTTGTCTTATGCGGCTTGCAATACTTCCGGGAGGCGGTATTGTAACCGCTCGCCGTAGCTCCACTGCGATTCGAAAAATTGATCGACGGCGATCAGCTGCGCGTCGGTGGACTCCAGCAAATTCATTTTCTGGCGGAATTCCTCGCCGCCCGCGAGGTCGCGCACATACCAGCCGATATGTTTGCGCGCGGTGCGCACACCGAGGAACTCGCCGTAAAACGCGTAATGGGCGCGCAGATGCTCGTCCATCAGCGCGCGCACCTCGTCCACATACGGCGGCGGCAGATGGGTGCCGGTGCGCAGGTAATGGTCGATCTCGCGGAAGATCCACGGCCGGCCCTGCGCCGCGCGGCCGATCATGACGGCGTCGGCGCCGGTGTAATCGAGCACGTAGCGGGCTTTTTCCGGCGTCGTGATATCGCCGTTGGCCACCACCGGGATCGCCACGGACTGCTTGACGGCCGCGATCATGTCGTACTCGGCGTCGCCGGTGTAGCCGTCGGCGCGGGTGCGGCCATGCAAGGTCAGCATGGCGATGCCGGCGTCCTCGGCGATGCGGGCGATCTTCAGCGCGTTTTTGTTTTCACGGTTCCAGCCGGTGCGGAACTTCAAGGTGACCGGCACATCGACCGCCCCCACCACGGCCTCGACGATCTCCCTGACCAGCGCCTCGTTCTGCAGCAGCGCCGAACCGCACCAGCTGTTGCACACCTTCTTGACCGGGCACCCCATGTTGATATCGATGATCTGGGCGCCGCGCTCGACGTTGAAGCGGGCGCAATCGGCCAGGTCCTTCGGGTCGGCGCCGGCGATCTGCACCGCCTTCGGTTCCATCTCGCCGGTGTGGTCGGTGCGGCGCGAGCTTTTTTCGGTCGCCCACAGACGCGGGTTGGACGCCGCCATTTCGGACACCGCGTAGCCCGCCCCCAGCTGCTTGCACAGCTGGCGGAAAGGCCGATCCGTCACGCCCGCCATGGGAGCGACGAAAACATTGTTACGCAGTAAATGAGGGCCGATTCGCACTGGCGGTACCTGATGAGGGAGAAGGAACCTTCTATTTTAACCGAAGGGCTGCTCAAATAATAAGCACTATTTTTTATGGAATCGGCAAATGTGCAGCCTGGACGTTATGAACGATCAGATCACATCGTCCATCGCGGCCAGACTGAGGTGCTCCACCCCGCCCCAGCTAGTTAGCGCTAACTTACCGTCAGAAAACGTGAAACGGTTGATGCTGGCGTTCTTGACCTGGAAATCGCGCGGGCTGTCGAGCTGCATGCCGACCGCCTCGCGATAGGCACACTCGAGCACGCCGCCATGGGCGACCATGGCGATCATTTTGCCCGGATGGCGCTCGGCCCACTCGGCGATGGCCGACGTGGCGCGCGCGTAAAACTGGCGGAAACTCTCCGCCGCCCGCTCGCCCGGCGGCATCACCGCGTCGACGTCGCGCGCCTGCCACAGCGCGAAATCGGCCGGGTATTGCCGCTCGACCTCGGTGTACAGCATGCCTTCGAAGACGCCATAGCTGCGCTCGCGCAGGTTGGCGTCGGTCTGGACCGTGGCGCAGCCATGTTGCGCGGCCACCGCCTGCGCCGTCTGCCGGGCGCGCAGCAGGTCGCTCGAGACGATC
>DATMSN010000960.1:0-1933 GCA_035565375.1 Duganella sp.
GGTCGCCGCCATCGCCATCGCCTCGCCGTGCGGATTGGCCTGCGAGATGACGCGGTAGTTGCGGACGTCGCCGAACACCAGCGGATTGTCGTTGGCCGATTGCAGCTCGATGCCGATCAGGCGTTCCGCGTGGGCCAGCTGTTCGCGGGCGGCGCCGTGGATCTGCGGCATCGACCGCAGGCTCAGCGCGTCCTGCGTGCGGATGCCTTCGCCGCTTTGCAGCACCGCGCTACCGGCCAGCAAGGCGCGCAGGTTGGCCGCCACCTGGATCTGGCCCGGATACGGCTTTTGCGCCATCGCCTCGGCGTCGAAGGCGCTGAGCTGGCCGCGCAGCGCCTCGAAGCTCATCGCGCCGATCAGGTCGGCCCAGCAGGCCAGCCGCTTGGCGTGGTCCAGCGCCAGGCACAGCAGGCCGGTCATGCAGGGCAGGCCGTTGACCAGGCTCAGGCCGTCCTTGGCGCCCAGCTCGACCGGTTTCATGCCCAGCATCGCCAGCGCCGCCTCGGCCGGCATCGGCTGGCCGCGGAAACGCACCTCGCCCAGCCCGATCAGGGCCAGGCCGACGTGGGCCATGTGGGTCAGGTAGCCGACCGAGCCCTGCATCGGCACCACCGGCGTCACCCCCTCGTTGAGGAAGGCCAGCAACTGGCGCACCACCGGGACGCTGATGCCGGAGTGGCCACGGCTGTAGTTGATGATCTGGGCGCACATGATGGCGCGCGTCTCGACCACGCCCAGCGGCGCGCCCAGCCCGCAGGCGTGGCTCTTGAGCGTGCGGCGCGACAGCTCGCCCAGTTGCGCGCCGCTCGGCACCACTTCCGACAGCGCGCCGAGGCCGGTGTTGATGCCGTAGGCCTTGACGCCGTCGGCGACGATGCGTTCGACGATGAGGCGGGCGTTGCCGATACGGTCCCACAGGGCGTCGCTCAGTTCCAGCCTGGCGCCGTTGGCCACCATGACCACCTGTTGATAGGTGGCCGGCGCCTGGGCGCTCAGTACGACGATGTCCGCTTTCATGGCTGGGCCCCCTTTCATGCCGGCCTTCCATGGCGATGCTGTTGCCCGCCAGGGAGTCGGTCTTGCAACCATAGCCCTGTTTCGGCACGTAGCGCATGACCTCGGTCATCAGGCACGCGCTCTCCCGGTTCAGGCCGGCGAAGTTGACGGTCTCGGCGCCCGCGTACGCCCACGGTTCGCGGGATGCCAGGCTGGTGTGTTTTTGCTGTCGTGTCAGCGCAGGGCGGGGTAGGTGAAGGCGGCGAAGTGGATGGCGTTGAGGGCGATGTGGAGGAAAATCGGCGCTTCGATGCGCCGCGTGAGGTGATAGGCGTAGGCGTAGCCGAAGCCGGCGACGGTGGCCAGCAGCGCATACGACGCGCCGCCGGGCAGGTGGACGGCGCCGAACAGCAGCGCCGAGCAGGCCACGGCGATCCACTTGCCGGAAGGCCGGCGCGCGAGGGCCGCGGCCAGGCGGTGCTGGAGGAAGCCCCGGAAGAAGGCTTCCTCCGCCACCACGGTGAAGAACAGATTGACGGCGATAAATTGCATCGTCAGCTGCGACAGCTTCAAGTCCGGGCGCACCGCGCCGACGGCCACGGCCAGGCCGAGCACCGCCACCAGCGTGGCCAGCAGCACCGGCAAGACCTGCTTGAGCACGCCGCCGAACTCGTTCCATGCGCGCGCGCGGCTGCACAGCAAGGCCAGCAGGATCAGGCCGACGGCGCCTTTGTCGAAGTTGGCGTACTGGGTGAACGGCATCGCGCCGGGCGAGATCGTGAGGGCGTCGATGACGATCGCATTGTTGAAACCGGGCAGCTTGTGGATCGCCAGCGCCAGGGCCAGCACCGCCGTGACCACGCCGCAGACCACGCGCACATACCGCTGCGGCGCGCGGGCCGTCACATAGGTGGTGGCGGCCAGCGTCGCCAGTGCG
>DATMSN010000961.1:0-3737 GCA_035565375.1 Duganella sp.
GCTGCAGGGCGCCAACCGCCAGGCGGCGCGCCGCCACCAGGGCGAGCGCCGCCAGTGCGTCAGCTTCCGCGTCGGCAGCTCGTCGTTCGCGCTGGAGATGGGCGCGATCCAGGAAATCATCCGCGTGCCGGAGATCCAGCCCTCGGTGCTGAACAGCGCCTTGTGCCTGGGCCGCATCAATTTCCGCGGCAGCCCGGTGGCGGTGGTGTGCTTCCAGACCTTGCTGACACCGGTCGCGGCCGGCGCCACGCCCCCGCCCGAGCGCGCCTTCCTGCCCGACCAGCGGGTGGTGATCGCCCGCATCGACGACGCCACGATCGGCTTCCTGGTCGATTCGGTCGACAACATCGTCAACTTCTTCAGCGAGGAGATCATGCCGATCCCGATGCTGGGCAAGGCGCGCGCCGGCATGTTCGGCGGCTGCATCTCCAAGCCCGAGCTGGGCGACATCATCCTGCTCGAGCACCGCCAGATCCTGTCGAGCGCCGAGATCGTCGCGATGCGCACCGGCCACGCCAACCTGTATCCGAAGGACGAGGCGGGGGCGGCGGCGCAGGAGAGCCGCCAGGCGCGCCGCAACCAGCGCCAGGTCTACATCACCTTCGCGCTGGAGAACACCTACGCGGTCGAGATCAAGCAGGTGCGCGAGATCATCGACTATTCCGACGCCGTCACCCGCGCGCCGGGCATGCCGCCGTTCATGCGCGGCATGCTCAACCTGCGCCAGCGGATGATCAGCGTGATCGACCTGCGCTGCCTGTACCAGATGGCGCCGGCGCCGCCCGGCGGACAGGCCAAGATCCTGGTCATCGAACGCGGCCAGGAACGCTACGGCCTGCTGGTCGACGCGGTCGAAAACATCATGACCGTCAACGACAACCGCCGCTTCACGGCGCCCAAGATGATGCGCAACAGCGCGGTCAACGACGGCCCGCGCGGCGAGATGGAGGAAGTGATCGACATCGAAGGCGAAGACGACAGCCACAAGACGCTCAGCGTGTTCGAATGCGACCGCCTGCTGGCGCGGCTGGCGCGCGAGATGCCCGCACTGGCGGCATGAGACGGCGTCGGGTAAAGTAGCGTGGTGCCGGCGGCCGCCGGCGACGCTTTCTTTATCGAGGTCCACCATGTCCGCAGCTTCCACCCTCCGCGCCGCCGCGCTGATCCCGCTTGGCCTGATCGCCGCCAGCGCCTTCGCCCTTTCCTTGTCCGACCTGAGCAACACCGACGCGACCGGCGGCCTGAAGGCGGCGCTGGAAAAAGGCGCGGGCCTGGCGGTCGCCAAGCTGGGCGCCGAGAACGGCTTCCTGAACAACGAGAAGGTCCGCATCCAGCTGCCGAAGATCCTGGAACAGGCGCGCCCGCTGCTGCAAATGACGGGCAAGGGCCAGAAGCTCGACGAGCTGGTGGTGCAGATGAACCACGCCGCCGAAGCGGCCGTGCCGATGGCCAAGCCGCTGCTGATGGACGCCGTCAAGTCGATGAGCGTCACCGACGCCAAGAACATCCTGACCGGCGGCGAAACGTCGGTCACCGACTTCTTCCGCGAGAAGACCTCGGCCAAGCTGGCCGTGCAATTCCTGCCGATCGTCAAGAAGGTCACCGACCGGTCCAAGCTGTCCACCCAATACAATTCCACGATGGCGCTGGCGCCGACGATGGGCTTGATCCAGGAAGACCAGAGGACGGTCGAGGGTTACGTGACCAAGCGCGCGCTCGACGGCCTGTACACGATGATCGGCGAGGAGGAGAAAGCCATCCGCGCCGATCCGCTGGGCGCCGGCAGCAAGCTGATCGGCAAGGTGTTCGGCGCGCTCAAATAAGAGCTGGTCCAACTCGCCAAGTACTGTTCGGTGCACATACGTGGACGAAAGCACGACTCTCAGAAATTCAGAATTTCGCCATCGGCCGCAATGCGTACGAGGTCCTGGAGGCCTTTCCACCCGCATCGCCCGCCGATAAATTCTTGTCAAGCTCGGCTATTGGGTTTACAATTAATTTCATTGCAATGTTTGCAAGCTTTTCAATTGCACCACCTAATCAGACATTTCGATAGGCCGCCGATGGTTGGGGCGACACGTCGAGATCGCTGCGTTGCTGCAGTCTACGAGGAGAAACCACCGATGCTTGATTTGGTTGTCAACGATAACTTGACGACGGTCGCAGAGCTCGTGTCACTCATTAGACACGCCTTCCCTAAAATGGAAATCACTACCGTGGCGTCGATCGGCGATGCCGTCGAATTCATCAGGGCGACCGATACGGACACACCACGCATCGTGCTGCTCGATACGCGCACGAGCTGCGCCGACGGCGCGTTCGGACACGTGGCAGAACTGCGCGACCGCTGTCCCCAGCATTCGATCTCGACCATCATCCTGCCGGTGCTGAGCAGTGCCGTCAGCATCTCGCTGTACCGCAGCCGGCAAAGGCTCAGCACGATCGGACATAACGGCTACCACTCCGTGGTGCGGATGATCGCCTCGCTCAGCGATGCGGGCGAACCCGCCCCGGCCGTGCCGGCCGCGCCGGAGCAGCCCTTGCCGAACCTGACCAACCGCCAAAAAGAGCTGATCGCCCTGCTGCTCGACGGCCAGTCGAACAAGGCGATCGCCAGGTCACTCGACCTCAGCTACGGCACGGTCAAAAACTATATCTTCGACCTGATGCGCCTTCTCGGCGTCAAGTCGCGGCTCGAGCTGGTCACCAGGGTACGCGGCCACGCGCCCCCGCGCCCGCCCACTGTTCAACCAGCCACGTGCGCATCCTGCGGCGTGCCGCACGCGTCGCGCTGATAGAGCGCGGCCTGGGGCGTCCCAGGCCGGCACGGCAGGTCCCCACCCCGCATGCAAAACGCTGTTCCGGCCAACGCGCCGGACGCTTCGCCGCCCCTTCCATCCCGCCATGCGGCGCCTGCGCGCCGCCATTCCGCCCCGCTCTCGCATGACCTAAGTTAGGTGCCTTTTGCCATCTGGCGACGAGGGTCGAATCGGCGCAGACTTGCCTGGCATGCCGAGGTGGGCCGGTACGCCAGCACGCCAGCCCGGCCGGGCAAACGCGGCCGGCGTGGCATCAGCCCGGTCCACTCCGACGAACTCACAGGAACCCACATATGCGCTGTCTCATCATCGACAACTACGACTCGTTCACCTGGAATCTGGCTGATTACGTCGCGCAGATCTACGGCGAAGAACCGTTGGTGATCTACAACGACCAGTACACATGGGACGAAATCGGCGCCCTTGGGGAATTCGGCAGCATCATCATCTCGCCTGGTCCGGGCTCGGTGGTGAACCAGGGCGACTTCGAAGTCTCGCGCCAGGCGCTGGAGCAAAACGACATCCCGGTGCTGGGCGTCTGCCTCGGCATGCAGGGCCTGGCCCACGTCTATGGCGGGCGCATCGAGCGCGCGCCGGTGCCCTATCACGGCCGCGCATCGACCATCCGCCACAACGGCGGCGCGCTGTTCCACGGCATACCGGACAGCTTCGAGGCGGTGCGCTATCACTCGCTGGCGGTCGCGCGGGACTCGCTGCCCTCGTGCCTGCGGGTGACGGCGCAGCTCGACTGCGGCCTGATCATGGCGCTGGAGCATACGCAGCATCCCAAATGGGGCGTGCAGTTTCATCCGGAATCGATTCTGAGCGAACACGGCATCCAGCTCATTTCGAACTTCCGCAACCAGGCCTGCCGCCACGCCGGCCTGGCCGTGCCGGCGCCCAGGACGATGGTGGGCG
>DATMSN010000962.1:0-1506 GCA_035565375.1 Duganella sp.
GCCTGCCCCGGCGCCAGCTCGGCCGAGATGCGGATCGCCAGGTCGATGCCCTCCTCGATCAGATCGACGTTGCGGTCGACCAGCGACAGGCGCACGTCGACCTCGGGGTAGCGGTCCAGAAACGCCGGCAACAGCGGCGCCAGCCACAGCTGCCCCAGCACCACCGGCGCGCTGATGCGCACCACGCCGTTGGGCCGCGCGCTGTAGCTGCCGGCCAGCGCATGGATCTCGCGCGCCGTGTTCAGCATGCGGACACAGGCGGTGTGCACCTGCTCGCCCAGCTCGGTCAGCGACACCGAGCGCGTGGTCCGCTGCAACAGACGCCCGCCCATGTACGCCTCCAGCCGCGACACATGGCGGCTGACGGCCGACGTCGTCAGGCTCAAGTGGCGCGCGGCGGCGGAAAACCCGCCGCTGTCGACCACTTGCGCGAAGATCGCCATTTCTTTCAGCATTTCCATGATCGAGCCACCTCACCGTTGCAACTGCATCAATAATGCTTTGCATTTTAAGCCGATTGTGTATTTTTTAGACGGTTGGCATACTAAAGCCATGCTATCGACAAGGAGTCATCATGAAACAACGCACATTGGGCAGCCAGGGTTTGACGGTATCGGCGCAGGGCCTCGGCTGCATGGGCATGAGCAACACCTACGGCCCGGCCGACCAGACCGAAGCGGTCGCCACCTTGCACCGCGCGCTCGACCTGGGCGTCGACTTCTTCGACACGGCCGAGCAATACGGCCCCTACGACAACGAAGCGCTGCTGGGCCGCGCCTTCGCAGGCCGCCGCGATGAGGTGATCCTCGCCACCAAGTTCGGCTTCGACATCCGCGACGGCAAGACCGTCGGCGTCACCAGCGACCCGGCCGGCATCCGCGCCAAGGTCGAAGGCTCGCTGCGCCGGCTCAACACCGACTACATCGATCTGCTGTACCAGCACCGCATCGATCCGCTGGTGCCGGTGGAGGAGGTGGTCGGCGTAATGGCCGATCTGGTGAAGGAAGGCAAGGTGCGCTATCTCGGACTGTCGGAGGCGGGCGTGGCCAACATCCGCCGCGCGCACGCGGTGCACCCGCTCAGCGCGGTGCAGAGCGAGTATTCGCTGTGGGAACGCAACCTGGAGGCGGACGTGATCCCGGCGCTGCGCGAGCTGGGCATCGGGCTGGTGGCGTTCAGTCCGCTGGGACGCGGTTTCCTGGCGGGCAGCGCCAAGCGGGCGGAGGAGTATCCGCCGAGCGACTTCCGCCATCTGGACCCGCGCCTGCAAGGCGAGAATTTCGACCGCAACGTGCGGGCGGCGGCCATCGTCCACAAAATCGCCGATGCGCGCCGCGTCACGCCGGGCCAGATCGCGCTGGCGTGGGCGATGCACAAGGGCGACGACATCGTCACGATCCCGGGCACGCGGCGCCGCACGTATCTGGAGCAAAACGTGGCCGCGGCGGAAATGACGCTCGGTGCCGGCGAGATGGCCATCCTCGACAACGCGCTCAAGCAGGTCGC
>DATMSN010000963.1:0-2203 GCA_035565375.1 Duganella sp.
CGCCATCCAGCACGACGGCGGGGCAAGCGGCCGGCAACCGCTAACGCTCCCTCAACCGCGCCTGTGTCAGCACCGCCACCGGCGCGCTGTCTTCCAGCATGTGCGCCACGCGCTCGTCGGGATAGACCGGGTCCAGCGGCACGTAGGCGCCGCCGGCCTTGAGCGTGGCGAGCAGCGCCACCACCATGTCGATGCCGCGCCCGACATACAACGCGACCCGGTCATCCGGCCGCACGCCCAGGCCGCGCAGGTGGTGCGCCAGCTGGTTGGCCCGTTCGTTGAGCGCGCCGTAGGTGAGTTGCTCATCTTCGTAGGCCACGGCCAGGGCGTCGGGTTGCGCGGCCGCGCGCTGTTCGAACAAGGCATGGATCAGCGTATCGGCGGGAGTATCGGCGGAATGCGGGCGCGCCGTCGCGTTGAAGCCATGCAGCACCTGCCGGCGCTCGGCGTCACCGAGCAGCGCGATGTGCCCGATGCGCCGGCCGTCGTCCGCCACCATGCCACGCAGCATGGCCTGCAGGTAACCCCAATGGCGCCGGATCGTGTCTTCATCGAACAGCGCCGTCGCGTAGTTGAGCTGACCGACGATTCGGCCGCCGGCCTCCTCCAGATCGAGCGACAGGTCGAACTGGGCGCTGCCGGCGTTGTTGCCGACGCTGTCGAAACCGAGCCCGTCGAGATCGAGGCGCACCTCGGGCGTGTTCTGCCATGCAAGCCGGACCTGGTAGATGGGGTTGTAGGCCATCGAGCGCGTGGGATTGAGCGCCTCCACCACTTGTTCGAAGGGCACGTCGCGATGCTCCTGCGCCTGCAAGGCGAGCTGCCTGGATTGGGCCAGCAACTCGCGCACGCTCAACGGTCCATCGAGGTTGAAGCGGATCGCCTGCGCGTTGACGAAGAAGCCGATCAACGGTTCGAGCTCGGCGCGGTTGCGCCCCGCCTCCGAACTGCCGATCACGACCTGCGACTGTCCGCTCAACCTGGCCAGCACGGCGGCCCATGCCGCCAATACCGTCATGTACAAGGTGGCGCCGTGGCGCTGGCCGAGCGTGCGCAGATCGCGGCTGAGTTCCTCGTCCAGCGCGACGGGCAAGGTCGCGCCGTGGTAGTCCTGCGTGGCCGGACGCGGACGATCGGTCGGCAGGCCGATAAGTTCCGGTATGCCGTGCAGCTGCCGCTCCCAATACTGCAATTGCCGTTGCAGCATCGGGCCGCGCAGCCATTCGCGCTGCCATGCGGCGTAGTCGGCGTATTGGATCGCCAGCGGCGGCAATGGATCGGCCGCGCCGCTTCGGAACGCGCGGTACAGCGACGAGAACTCGCTGGCCAGCACGCTCAGGGACCAGCCGTCGGAGATGATGTGGTGCATCGTCACCAGCAGCATGTGGTCGTCGTCGGCCAGCCGCAGCAAATGGGCGCGCATCAGAGGGCCCCTGGCCAGATCGAACGGTGCGACGGCCTCCCGCCGGCAAATCCGTTGCAGCTCGTCTTCGGCGACGCCGGCCACGTCGCTGTACTCGAGCGCGAAGCCTTGTGGCGCATCGATCACCTGGCAGGGCTGGCCACCGACGGTGACGAAACGGGTGCGCAGGATTTCGTGGCGTTCGACGATGCGTTCCACGGCCGCGCGCAGTGCCGGCTTGTCGAGCGGACCGCGCAGGCGCAGCGCGCCCGGGATGTGATAGGCGGTATCGGCCTGGGCGTCGATCTGGGTGACGTACCAGAGGCGTTGCTGCGAATAGGACAGCGGCAACGGCGCGCTCCGGTCCGCCGGCAGGATCGCACCGAGCGTGCTGTGTCCGGCGGCGGCCACTTGCCGCGCCAGCTCGGCCAGCTTCGGATGCGCGAACAGCGCCGCCAGCGGCAATTCGACATCCAGTTGCCGACGTAACTGCGAGATCAGCCGCACGGCCAGCAGCGAGTGGCCGCCCAGTTCGAAGAAGCCGTCCTGGCGGCCGACCCGCTCGACGCCCAGCAATTCGGCCCAGATCCGCGCCAGCGCTTGTTCGGGTTCGCCTTGCGGCGCTTCGTAGGCGTGTTGCAGGTAAGCCTCGCCGTCCGGCGGCGGCAGCGCCTTGCGGTCCAGCTTGCCGTTGGGCGTCAGCGGCAGCGCGTCGAGCTGCACATACGCCACCGGCACCATGTAATCCGGCAAGCCCTGGCCCAGGCGCGCGCGCAACTGTGCGGGGTCCGGACGCGGCGC
>DATMSN010000964.1:0-6714 GCA_035565375.1 Duganella sp.
GCTAACGGCGGCGGGTCCGGCGCTGGTGATGCTGTCGCCCGGCTTCGACGACACCAGGCCGGCCGTGCTGCTCGGTGTCGCCGGGCTGGCCGCGCTGGCCTGCTGGACGGCCGCGATCATCTTGTTCAACCATGAGATCAAGCCGGACCTGATGGCGGCGGCGCGTCCGCTGCTGCGGCGTCGGCTTTCCAAGCCGGCACGCCGCTAGGAGAAGATATGCCACTGCACTCAGTTATCATGCCCGTCTACAACGGCGAGGCCTATCTGGCGGCGACGATCGACAGCATCCTGCAGCAGACCTGCACCGATCTCGAATTGATCATCGTCAACGATTGCGCGACCGACGGTTCGGCCGGCATCGCGGCCGCCTACGCCGCGCGGGACGCCCGCGTGCGCGTGGTCTCCACCGCGGTCAATTCCGGCGCGCCGGCGCTGCCGAAGAATGTCGGGCTGTCGCTGGCCCGGGGCCGCTACATTTCCTTCTGCGACCAGGATGACTTGCTGCTGCCGGACAAGCTGGAACAGGCCACTCGCGTCTTCCTGCGCTATCCCGACCTCGACATCGTCTTCGCCGACTTCGAACCGTTCGGCGACACGCTCCACACGCAGGGCGGCTATCTGGCGCACAAAGGATTCACGTCGAAGGCGCGGGCCTACCTGGTGCCGCTGGAGGACGGGCTGTACCGGTGCCAGAATTTCTGGGGTTGCATGGCGGGCCTGCACACCGGCATGAGCACGCAGACGATCGTGTGCCGGCGCGAGATCATCGTCGGCCAGCGCTTCGATGTGCGTTACCGCATCCTGGACGACATCTCGATGTGGTACCGCTTCGCCGAGACGGCGCGGATCGGCTTCCTGGACCGCACCGTGGCGCGCTACCGCTACCACGACGCGGCGCTGACGACCAACGACGAGTTGCTCGCGCGCGAATCGCTGGCCTTCCACAAAGAAAATTACTTCCGCCAGTCCCACCTGTTCAATGCCGCGGAAAACAGACGGTACCGCCGCATGCTGGCCGACTTCCTGATCCGCGTCGCCTCGCGTCCGAACGTGACAAAACTCGAGCAACGCGCCCATCTGGCCCAGTCCCTGATTTTCGAATTGCGCCTGAGCACATTGCGGTGGATGCTGCAAACCTTCGCCTGACGTCGCCGGAACACACCGTTGACGATGGACAAGCGGTGTTAAAATTTCCGCATGCAATCAAAGTTGAAGCTACTCTCCGCCACGGCAACCGTGGCCGACATGCCGCGCAGGGCCGCCCTGTTGGCGATCGCCGCGTTGGCCCTGGGTACGCGCGATGCGGGCGCGGCGTCCGGGACGATGGTCTACCGCTACTGGGACTGGGGCAAGACGCCGCGCCGCGACCAGTACCAGGGCGAAGCGCTCGAGCTCGCGCTGCGCAAGACCACGCCCGTCTACGGCCCGTACTCCGTGGTGCGGGTGCGCGAAACCATGAGCACCTCGCGCCTGCGCCGGGAAATCCATTCCGGCAAGCGCCTCAACGTCCATGCCGGCCCCTGGCGCGACCTGAACGCCGACGATCCCCTCGAGCGCAGCCTGATGATCGGCACGCCCGTGCTGGGCGGCCTGCTGGGCTACCGCCAGTTGATCGTGCGCAGCCAGGACTTGCCGAAATTTAAAGCGATCACCAGCGCCGCGCAGCTGAAAGCCCTGGTGGCGGGCCAGGGACGCGGCTGGGTGGACGTGGACGTGCTGCGCCACAACGGCTATCCGGTGGTCGACAGCGGCAACATCACGACCTTGCTCGACATGCTGGACAGCCGGCGCTTCGACTACCTGCCGATCAGCGTGGTCGAAGCGGACTTCCTGTTGAAGGACCATCAGCAGCTGGCGGCCAACCTGGCGCTGGTGCCGGGGCTGATGCTGTATTACCCGTTGCCGACCGTGTACTACGTCAGCGCCAACGAGCCCAAGCTGGCCGAACGACTGGAAACGGGCCTGGCGCTGGCCAAACGCGACGGTTCGCTCGACGCGCTGACCGCCCGCCACTTCAAGAAGGAAATCCAGCAGGTGAAAGCCAGCGCCGGCCGCTGCTTCATCCTGGACCATCCGTTCCTGCCCAAAATCTACGCGGCCGAGCCGCCACGGCTGCTGTCGGCCGCCAGCCACGGCAAAAAGGGCTGAGCCCGCGCGTGACGCGGAACCCAGCCCTCCCATCCCGAACCGGCCGAGGCTTAGAAGGCCACGCGCATGCCGACGCTGGCGCGGCGGCCGACGTCTTCGAGGGTCAGGAACTGGCTCTCGTTGTTGGCGTACTCGCGCATTCTGGCGTTGTTCAAATTAATGAAATCGGCGTAGAGGGCGACGCCCGGCGTGATGTTGTAGCGCAGGCTGGCGTCGGTCTGGCCGTAGGCCGCGCGGTTGCGCGGCATGGTGCTGCCGCCGCCGCAGTCGACCGAGAAATGGTTGCGCCAGTTGTAGCTCACCCGTGCCGAGAACTTGGCGTTCTCATAGAACACCGAACCGTTGTACGACTGCGGCGACAAGCCGGGATAGCCGCACGCGGCCACGCCGCCCTCGCGCTCGGCCGTGGCGTCCACGTAGGTGTAGTTGGCGGACACGCCGAAGCCCTGCAGCCAAGGGATGCCGCTGTCGAAGGCGTACTGGCCGGCGATTTCCACGCCCTTGATCTTGCCTTTTTGCCCGTTGCGCACGCGCGAGTCATGCACCACCTCGTCGAACTGCGGAATGCGCATGTCCACCAGCGTCGTCTCGAGGAAGTCGGAGACCTTCTTCATGAACACGGCCGCGCTGACGTAGTTGGTCTTCGACAGATACCATTCGTACGACACGTCGAAGTTCTTCGACTGCATCGGCTTCAGGTTTGGATTGCCGCCGCCGGTCTGCACGTCGCCGAAGCGTCCGCCGTACCAGTTGTCCACGCCCATCTGGCTCAGCGTCGGACGCGTCTCGGTCTTGGAGGCGGCGAAGCGCAGCAACATGTCCGCGTTCAGGTCGATCTTCAGATTGGCGGACGGCAGGAAGCTGTTATAGCTGTTCTCGACCGTGTTCACCTGGTTCGGACCCCACTGCGAAATAAAGGTCGTGTCGTTCGGGCTCTTGACCGCCGACAGCAGCACGCGGCTGATACCGGTCGAGCTCGAGTCCACGCGCACCATGCGCATGCCGGCGTTGGCCGACCAGCCGGAACCTTCCCAGCGCGTGTCGAGGAACATGCTCTTCACTTTTTCCTTCACGCCCCACATCGACGGCGTGGTGTAGTCGATCGCCATCGGGCCGTTCGGATACTTGGCCAGATTCGAATACGTGGCCGGATCGTTGGACTGCGGCAGCAGCGACGGCTGGTTCAGGTAATTCATGTACGCGTACGGATCGAAGCGCAGATACGCCGACGGCACCTGGGCGCTACCGCCGAGGAAGTTCCCCAGCGGCGTCACGGTGAACAAGCTCGATGGCAGCGCGACGTGGTAGCCGCTGTACGCGTTCCAGGCGTCGTTCTTGTAGGTGATCTTGCTGACCTCGCGCTCCGAATACGCCACGCCGGTGTCGGCGCCCTTGAAGTAACCCATCTCGTGGTCCCACGTCAGGTTCATGCGTCCTTCGTTGATCTTGTCGCGGTTGTTCACCTGGCCGTTGGAGATGGCGTGCGCGCGCACCGCCGACGGGTCGGACACGCCGTCGCCGAAGGTGATGCTCGGCGTGCCGTTGAAGGTCAGCACGTCGCCGTTTTTCGGCACCATGCCGGCCACCACCCACATGTCGGGCGTGGCCGAGGTGGTGCGCGAGGTCGCCACATCGCCCTCCAGGCGCCATTCGTCGGCCAGCTTCCATTTCGAGTTCAGGCCGAACGCGCGCGTGATCGACAGGCGGTCGCCGCCCTTGACGATCATGTCGTTGGAATTGGCTTCGCCGAGCAGCTTGCCGGCGCCGGCGATCTCCGGATTGTTCGCGTAGAAGTTGGAACCAGGGCGCAGGAAGCTGGTCACCTGGTTGTTGTTGTCATACTTCACACCGAGCTGGGTCGGGTTGTTCCAGTCGCTGACGGCGATGACGGAATTTTTCTGGTCCAGGCGCGAGAACAAGGCGTCGGCGCTCAGCTTCCACGCCGGCGTCGGATTGTATTGCACCGTCAGGTTACCGACCAGCCGTTTGCGGCTTTCGTCCTCCTGCTGGAAGCCATAGCTCTGCGGCATGTACAGCTTCTTGGTCGTCACGTCGGCCATCGTCAACCCCTTGGAGTTGAGGTCGCCGTTGATCATGGCCACGTCGCGGTAATTCCAGGCGTCGTTGACAGCCTTGTTCTGCTTGGACGCGCGGTCGGTGTACGAGACCGAGCCGGCCACGCCGAAGGTGCGCGCCTCGTTGGCGAACGAATACATACCGCTGGCGTTGGGCGTGTACTTCTTGGAGTTGTCATCGTAGGAGCTCGACGCGTTGAACACCGTCGAATGGCCCACCTTGCCCGACAGCGGACGCGCGGTCTGGACATCCACCGTCGAACCGATGCCGCCCTCGGGCAGGAACGGTTGCGAGGTCTTGTAGACCAGCACTTTCGAGATCAGATCGGACGACAGCAGGTCGAAGGAAAACTCGCGCCCGCCGGTGTCGCTGGTCATGGTGCGGCCGTTGACCAGCACATTGTTGAACTCAGGCCCCAGGCCGCGCACGGAGATGTAGCGGCCTTCCCCGCCGTTGCGCTGGATCTGCACGCCGGTCACGCGTTGCAGGGATTCGGCGATATTGGTGTCGGGGAACTTACCGGCGTCCTCGGCCGACACGGCGTCGACCACGCCGTCCTGCATGCGTTTAGTGGTCAGGGACGAGCTGAGGGAAGCGCGGATGCCGCTAACGACGACTGTCGCGGATGGATCGATCACGGGCTGATCGGCCGTTTGTGCCGAGGCGCTGAGCGAAATCAGGGCTTCGGCGATGAGGGCGGCCAATACGGTTTTACGCATACGGGTCTGAGGCGTTGTCATGTTATCTCCTATGTTGTTATTGCAGTCCTTTTTGTACTTGCCATGGCTGCATGACTTTCATATTACGCCCGCCTCAAGAATGCCAATCTATCATTTATTTGCAAATTCATATTCCAAAATCATATAACTAGCAAGGTTCGCTTCTTTTCATGAACCGGAAAATAAAAAAAGCCAACCCTTGCGGATTGGCTGTTTGGCTGACGCGGGCGGGCGGTCGACGCGGTCTAAGCCGACGCCGGACGCATGACGGTCCGTCCCCCGGTACGCTGGACCAGGCGGGCCAGCGGCGCCTCCACGCAGCTATGGAACACGGCCCCGGCGGCCAGGCTGGCGGCCCAGGCGACGAACATGCCGAAGGCCTGCAATTCCGGCTCGGGCGGAACGAAACGGGTGAACGCCGCGTTCACCACTAAACAGACCGGAAAGTGGATCAAAAACACCGAATACGAAATGCGCGCCAGGCGGTTGACGACCGACCAGCCCTGCCCCTCGGATGTTGTTTTCGCGCGACCAAACAGCACCAAGACACAGGCGGTCGCCATCGCCAAGGCGATACGGCTGCGGAAATCCAAGGCCAGGGCAGCCAGCACGGGCAGAAATGCGATTCCCACCAGCAACGAAGCGGCGCCGGGTTTGCGGCGTGGATCGCTGGCCCACCAGGCCATCAGCCCCAGGCCATAGCTGCCGAAGAAATACGGCGCCCAGTTGTCCCAGTCCGCGTCCAGATTGAAGTACGCAAGGGAAAGCGTGACGGCGAGCGCCACCACGGCCGGCATCAGCCACGGCAGCCGGCGGTTGACGGCCAACCGGCCGGCGCCCCACAGCATCAGCGCCATCAACGCGTACAACTGGAAATCGATGGCGACGTACCAGGCGCCCGCCGACAACGATGGGTAGCCGAGCACGCCATGAAGCAGCAGCGCGTGGGCGCCCAGCTGGCCCAGGGTCGCCGGTCCGGAAATGGAGTCGTGCGCCATCAACTTGCCGGCCAGCGCGGACGCGGCGGCGGCCAGCAGCGTGGCCACCATGAACGGCGGCGCCAGCTTGGCGTAACGCCGCCAGATCGCCCCGAAAGGATCGGCTAACCCGGCATGGCCCAGCGGCGACAGCGATTTGGCCGCCAAAAAGCCGCCGATGACGAGGAAGACCTGCACGGCGAGGCGCGCGCTGTTACCCAGCCAATCAATCAGGCCCGGCCACATCGGCCGCACGTGATCCGCCATCGGGCCGTAAAATGCCAGATGATGCAGGACGATCAGCTGCGCGGCGCCGGCCTTGAGCAGGTTGATCAAGCCAAATTGTGATGGCGGCCGCCGATCCTTCGCGGCCGCGCCTGTTGGAGCAGTCATTCCCTCTTCCTCGCCATGCTATTACCATTCCACAACATATCTTTAAGCAATTAAATTGCTGTCAATATTGTGACCGGTCGCTATCATAGCTGAGGCGGGTAGATCGGTGGCGCGCGCATGGCCGGGCCACCAAGAGAATGCCGGGTTTTAGGCGGCTTTTAGCGTTTTTTCATGATGGATCCCAGCACGCCGCGAATGATTTCCCGGCCCACCTGGGAACCGATGCTGCGCACGGCCGACTTGACCATCGCCTGCACCGCCGTGTCGCGCTTGCCGCTCTGGCCGAACAGACCGCCCAGCACGTCCCCGAACATCGAGCCGCCGGACGCGTCCTCCCCCGATTGTTGCCGGGATGGCTGCTGCGGCGTGCCGCGTCCGGCGGGCGCGTCGGCGGTGAGATC
>DATMSN010000965.1:0-1857 GCA_035565375.1 Duganella sp.
GCGACGCCGGCGTTCTCGGGCAGCTCGGAGGCGCGCGCGGCGGCTTTTTCGGCGTGGCCGAAGCGGCCCTCGAACAGCGCCTTGAGCGCCTCGCGCAGCCCCTTGTTGCCGTCGCGTTCGCGCTTTTGCTGGCGGTAGGCGGCCACCTTGGCCGGCATTTTCATGGTGGCGCGCAGGGCGCGCAGCACCGCGTACAGGAACACGAACAGCGCCGCCGCCAGCACGCAGAAGAAGTTGAGCGACATGTCGATCCGGTGCGGCGGGTAGAACAGCACCACGTTGCCCGGGTTGAAACGCGCCGTCACGGCGATGCCGATGGCCGCGGCCATCAAGGCGACTATCCAGAGAAATAATCGCATGACTATGGCTTCGCTTTGTAGTTGCGCACGGCGTTCAGGCTGTCCGACAGCGTCGGCATCTCGATCGCCAGATTGCTGGTCTGCACCTGGCGCAGCAGCGCCTGCACCGTCTGGGTGTTCCTGGCGCGCGTGTCGAAGTACTTGACCAGCGCCTCCTGGGCGGCGATCAGGTCGGCGCGGAACGCCGCCTCGTTGCGCGACAGCAGCGCCATGCGGGCGTTCAGCAAGCGCAGCTTGAGGTTCTCGCGCAGGAAGTACGCCTGCGTCGGCGACAGCATCAGCGCGTCCGGCGTCTCCACGCTGCGCACGCGGATCAGCTGGCGCACGTCGGTCCACATTTCGGTGCTCCAGCCGGTCCAGGTGTTTTGCAGCGCCAGCAGCCATGGACTGGGCTCGCCCGGCTCGGCCGCGGGCACCGGCTTGCCGTTCTTGTCGAGCGCCGGTTTGACTTTGACTTTTTTCTGCGGCGGCGCCGGCAGCGTCGGTTTTTCGTCCGACAGCATCGGCAAGGTGTCGATCTGCGCGATGACGTTGTCCAGGCGCAGCGCCACGCCGACCGAATCGACGCTCGGCAGCGCCTTGAGCTTGTCGGTGTCCTTGGCGATGGCGCGGCGGATCGTGATGAACTGCGGCTTGTCCGAGCGCGACAGGCTGCGGTCGGCGTTTTGCAGCGCGATCAGCGCGCCGGGCACGTTGCCGGCCAGTTGCAACTGCTGGCTGGCGGTCGACAGCACCTGTTCGATCTCGGTCAGCGCCCACTCGTCGCGGTTCTTGGACAAGTCCTGGTACAGCTGCTCGAGCGCCAGTTGCTGGCTCTGCGCCTCCAGTTGTTTGCTTTCCAACAAGCCAACCTTGATCTGCAGTTCGCGGCTGGTTTCCTGCACCGCGCGCGCCAGGTTGCCGGTTTCGGCGTTGCTGGAGTCGCCCTTTTGCAGGCGCAGCGCCATTTCCTGGCGCAGCTTGCCCATCCGGTTGTGGGTCGACCAGGTCTGGGCCGCCAGCAGCACGGCCAGCACCACCACGGCCCCCAGCAGGATGCGCGGCTGCTGCAGCGTTTCGAACAGTCCGGGTTCGGACGGCGGCTTCGGCGGCGCGGGCGGGGACTCGGCGGCGGACGCGGAGGCGTTCGGGGCGACAGGATCGGGTAATGTAGGCAAATCGTTCATAGGCGTGATTGTAACGCGGCCAGCAGGCGTTCGTCGCCTGATCCGCAGAGCGTCAGACGGGAAAAGCCCAAATCGCTTGCAGTCTCGGCAATTCGGGCGTGCGGCACGATCAAATGTTGTTGTTGCATTGATACAACACATGGCGGCGTGTGGCCGGGACTCTTTATATCGAGCTCTTGCAGCAGCGCGCACAGGCCGCGCAGCGCCTCGGAGCTGGTGATGATCCAGTCGTTCTGTTGCGTCAGCAGCCGCCGCAGCGTGGCCTCCAGCGCCGGCGTCAGTTGCGGCACGGAACGACGGTAGGCGGCCACCACCTCGACCCGGGCGCCGGC
>DATMSN010000966.1:0-2783 GCA_035565375.1 Duganella sp.
GGTGTCGCCGCCGGCCACCGAAAACGCCAGCGGGAAGTTCGAGGCGCCGAACACGGCGACCGGGCCCAGGCCGATTTTACGCAGGCGCAGATCGCTGCGCGGCGGGGTGCGTTCCGGCAGCGCGCTGTCGAGCGTCGCCGACTGGAAGCGGCCGTCGCGCACGACTTTGGCGAACAGGCGCAGTTGATTGCAGGTGCGACCGCGCTCGCCTTCCAGGCGGACCTGCGGCAGGCCGGTTTCCTGCATCGCGCGCTCGATCAGCGTCGGACCCAGATCCATGATGCGGTCGGCGATCGTTTCGAGGAACTTGGCGCGCGCTTCCAGGCCGGTGGCGCGATAGACGTCGAAGGCCGCATCGGCCAGTTCGCAGGCGCGCGCCAGGTCGGCGGCGCCGGCCAGGCCGAACGCCGGTTCGATTTCCACGTTGCGCGATGGGTCGATCGCCTTCATCGTGCCCTCTTTACCCACAACGGCGCTACGGCCAATGATCATTTCGCCAGCTACTTGCATATCGACTCCTTAGATGTGTGAAAAGCGCGGACCAGCCGCGCTTCATGTTGTATGACGTTCTATGACGACAGCTTACCGGATTATTGCGCGCCCTGCTTGCGGATCAGCTTATCGAGCATGTCGCATTCTTCCGCGGTCAGGTCGGTCAGCGGTGCGCGCACCGGACCGCCGTCGTGGCCAACCAGGCGCGCGCCGGCCTTGACGATGCTGACCGCGTAGCCGGCCTTGCGGTTGCGGATCTCCAGGTAAGGCAGGAAGAACTCGTCCAGCATGCGGTTTTGTTCGGCGTGGTTGTCCGAGGCGACCGCGTGGTAGAAGTCCATCGCCAGCTTCGGCATGAAGTTGAACACCGCCGACGAGTATACCGGAGTGCCGAGCGCCTTGTAGGCGGCCGCGTACACTTCGGCCGTTGGCAGGCCGCCCAGGTAGCTGAAACGGTCGCCCATCTTGCGCCAGATCGAGACCATCAGCTCGATGTCGCCGACGCCGTCCTTGAAGCCGATCAGGTTCGGGCAACGGTCGGCCAGCTTGGCCAG
This sequence comes from Duganella sp., assembly GCA_035565375.1. Taxonomy (GTDB): domain Bacteria; phylum Pseudomonadota; class Gammaproteobacteria; order Burkholderiales; family Burkholderiaceae_D; genus Rugamonas. The sequence goes on from DATMSN010000966.1 coordinate 1,047, forward strand.
CGAATCCGGGGTCAGGCGGCAGTTGGCGCGGTTGTACACCACCACGCCCAGGTTGGTGGCCTTGCAGACCTCGGCCACGTGTTCGATCAGGCCGTCCTGCGACGCTTCGGTCAGGTAGTGCGGCAGCAGCAGCAGGCCCTGGGCGCCAACGCGCTCGGCTTCCTTGGCGTAGGCGGCGGCGACGCGGGTCGGACCGCCGACACCGGCCAGGATCGGCACTTGGCCGGCGCAGGTGTCGACCGCGGTTTTGATGATGTCGGTGTATTCGTTGGCGGTTAGCGAGAAGAACTCGCCGGTGCCGCCGGCGGCGAACAGCGCGCTCGCGCCGTACGGCGACAGCCATTCCAGGCGCTCGATGTAGCTCGATTTGCGGAAGTTGCCTTCGGCGTCGAAGTCGGTGATCGGGAACGACAGCAGGCCAGAGGAAAGGATTTTTTTCAGGTCATTCGGTTGCATAAGGTCTCCAATAATCGACGTCTAATGTGTGAATGGGAAGTTCGACGGGCTTCCCGTCGCGTGTTGTATGACATCGTACAACCATATTCGGACGGGAGCAAGCGATTTAGCGAAAACTCGCCGATCGCCGCCGCCGGCGTTGCGATTTGGCTCCCGCCTTGGCGCCTGTCCAGGCCGGGCCGGCGCCCCACGCTTCAGCCATTCTTGGCGGCGATATCCTCTTGCGCGCGGCGCAGGCGTTCGCGGCTGTTGCTCAGGTGGGTGCGCATGGCGGCGCGCGCCGCCTCGGCGTCCTTGCGCAGGATGGCGTTGTAAATATCGTCATGCTCGCGGTTGACGCGTTCCTGATAGACGACCGGGTCGTCGTGCGCCAACTGCGCCGAGTCCACCCGCGTGCGCGGGATGATGGTGTTGCCCAGGTCGCTGAGGATATCGACGAAATACCGGTTGCCGGTGGCCTGGGCGATCAGCAGGTGGAACTTGACGTCCGACTCCACCGAACCGGGGCGGGTTTGCGATTCCTGGATGCGCTTGAGCACCACGCCCATTTCTTGCACCTGCTCCTCGCTGCGGCGGCTCGCGGCCAGCCACGCGGCCTCGGTTTCCAGGCTGATGCGTAGTTCGAGGATGGCCAGCACGTCGCCCAGGGTGCGGATGGTGTCGGACGAGATGCGCAGGTTGGCCGGCTGCGGCTCCAGCACGAAGGTGCCGATGCCGTGGCGCGTCTGCACCAGGCCGGCTGCCTGCAGATGGGAGATGGCCTCGCGCACCACGGTGCGGCTGACGCCGTGCATTTCCATGATCACCGATTCGGTCGGCAGTTTCTCGCCCGGTTTCAAGGTGCCGGCCTGGATGCTGTTCGTGAAGCTCTCCACCACGCCCTGGGCGAGGTTGCGGTGCTTCTTCTTGGGCATGGGCGCCGGCGGGACGGGAGATGGGACTGCTGCGGTTTGACTCATGGCTTCTGGCTTGTTGTATGACGACTATTTGGCATTATCGCCGATGACGTGTCGAACGATGTGCATATTGCCAGATTTTCGATGAAAATGATTGGTTATACATCGTTTTTTGCCACAATGCGCGTTGGCGCCGTCGCCCGCGTTAAACCAGCAGCGCCGCGCTCATCGACGCGGCCTCCGCCGCCGATTCGGCCAGCATCTGCTCCAGCGCCGCGTTGTCGTCGACGAAACCGTCCAAACTGGCATGCTCCTGCGCCGGCGCGAACGGCGACGCCACCGGCGCCAGCCGCTTGGCGATCAGCAGCGTGTCGCGCAGGCCCAG
>DATMSN010000967.1:0-2205 GCA_035565375.1 Duganella sp.
CACGGAGACACGTAGGGCGGATTAGCGGGCGAGGCCCGCTAACCGCCCCGGGGGCCCATCGAAGGGGCAGCCTACCTTCCGGTAGGCTTTAAGAGGCGGAACGCCGTAATCGGCCATGCTGCGCCGCCGACGGTGCATGCATGGCCGATTACGCTGCGCTAATCCGCCCTACGTGGATCTTCGTGGCGCTTGTTTTACCTTAGAAGCGCACTTTTAGGTAAGCCGCCGGGCCGTTCAGGCGCACATTCACGGCGGTGTCGTCGCGCTCGCGCCTCAGACTGATCTTCGACGCGCTGTACTCGGCGACCACGCCGACCATTGGTGTCGCATACCATTCCAGGCCGACCGCGCCGCCGTAGATGTGGCCGTTGATGCTGCCGCCATTCTTCTTGATCCCGTTCGCATCGGCATACATGCGCAACTGCGGCGAGAACTGGTGGCGCCAGCCCAATTCCACCAGCGGCGCGTAGGCGCTTTCATTCTCCGAATACCGCGCGTTGCCGCTGATCCCATTGAGCACGCCGTTGGCCGTGCCATCGATACGCGCCCGGTAGTAAGCCGCGCCGACACCCACTCCAAACACATCGGGGCCGCTGCCCAGCCACCACTTGTAGGCGACATTGGCCAGGTCCAGCTTCAGCTTGGCGTTCAGCTTGCCCGTGCCGGTCAGCGGCAGGCCGTTGACATTGGTGCTGCCGCTCAGGTTCGGGTTGTATTCCTTGTCGTAGCGGTAGTAATCGAAGTCGATACCGTGCGAATCGCCGACCAGCACGCTGGCCTTGGCGCGCGGCAGCGTGACACTGTCGGATTTGTAGGTGCCGGTGTCGATGCGGCCATAGTCGGTGTCGCCCTCGACCTTGATGCGCGGATCGGTGCGGAAGGCGCCGACCGACAGGCTGGCGCGGTCCAGCGCGGGCGACGGTTCCGCCCAGGCCATCGCGGTGGCGGTGGTCAGCGCGATAACGGTGGCGGTGTAGATGGCGTGGCGTGCGGAAGGCGTGCGTAAAGACATGAATTCTCCGAGGTGAGTTGCGTTTTGATATAGGAAAATCATAGCAATCACGGAAAATATTTCACGTCGGCGCACTGCCAAACGGCGCGTGGGACTGCTCCTACCGAGCCGGTCAGCGCAGCCAGCGCGGTTCGCGTTCCTCGTCCGGGCCGTTGACGAGCGCCTGCACCACGCCGTCGCGGTTGAACTGCACATCCATCACCGAGTTCCACACGTCGCTTTCCTTGTAGCGGTATTGCCAGACGTCGCCGTCGACGCTGTAATAGCGCACCTGCCGGGACGGCCGGCCGACGATGCGCAGCACGCTGTCCTTGGTGTCCCGGCCGACCTTGATGGTGCCGAACTTGGCGTTCGTCAGCACCTGCTCGTACGACAGCAGCCGTCCGTCCGGGCCCATGCGCGCCATCCACGTGTACTGGCCGAGCGGCCCCATGGCGTATTCGAGCATCGTGTCCGGACCATTCTGGTAGACGCCGGTGGGCCGGCCCAGCTTGGTTTGGACGACTTCTGCGCTGTCGCCCGGCGCCGGCGGCGGGCCGAACAGGCTGGCGCAGCCGGCCAGTGCGCCACAAAATATTGCCAGAATAAACACTTTTTTCATCGCGGGCCTCCAAAACCGGGGGGAAGGTGACAAATTGTAGCCAAGCCGGGATACACGCGGCGCTTTTTCCGCTATACTTTCGGGTCTGGTCTTCGGATCAGTTTTTTTTGAAGTTCACGGTGTGCAGGGTTCAGACTCCGCGCACCGCATGTTAAAGGTAAATATCATGACCGTAGAAAACATCAACAAAGCCGCGATCATCGCGGACAACGCCCGTGGTCAAAAAGACACCGGCTCCCCAGAAGTGCAAGTTGCACTGCTGACCGCGCGCATCAACGAACTGAACGGCCACTTCAAGGCCCACAGCAAGGATCACCACTCCCGTCGTGGTCTGATTATGATGGTTAACCGTCGTAAGAGCCTGCTGTCGTACCTGAAGGGCAAAGACGCAACCCGTTATCGCGATCTGATCGCTAAACTGGGCCTGCGTAAGTAATATTTGCGTCATCCGGCTTAATCGAAATGCCTGCGCCAGTTTGCTGTCGCGGGCATTTTGTCATTTTCGCGGGGAAAAACTTGCTAAGTGGAACTCGATCTTGGCAACGCAGCATGGAATCCCGGATACACGTAGGGCGGTTAGCGGGCCTCGCCC
>DATMSN010000968.1:0-1753 GCA_035565375.1 Duganella sp.
CGTCGACGCGCGCCACCGCCAGCGCCATGACGGCCACGCCGACGACCGGGCGCCAGACCGTGCGCAACACCTCGCCCCAGCCGAACTTGAGCAGGCGCTTGGTCGCGCTCATCTCCAGCACGACATCGACCAGTTGCGCGGTCAGGTAGGCGTAGCCGGCGCCGACGATGCCGTAGCGGCGCATGAACAGGTACAGCGCCGGGAACAGCACCAGCAGGTAGCAGGTCTGCACGATGGCGACCTCGTGCGGCCGCCCCAGCGCCAGCCACACCGAGGCGTTGTTGGTCTGGGTGGCGGTGATGGCGCCGCTGACGGCGAGGATGGCGATCAGCGGCGCGGCCTGGTGCCACTTGTCGCCCAGCATGGCCTGCACCAGCGGCTCGGCGACGCAGGCGATGCCAATGCCGACCGGCAGGATCAGCAAGGTGATCATGCCCAGCAGGCGGAAATACGAGGCCGAGATCAGCGCCGGCTCGGCCATCTTCGAAAAGCCGGGAAAGGTGACGCGGTTGATCGGCGCCACCAGTTCGGTCGACGGCAGGTTGGAGATCTCGTACGACACCGTGTACACGCCCAGGCCGGCGGCGCCGAAGTAGCGGCCGATAATGAAGGTGCAGCCGTCGTGGCGCAGGAAGCCGAGCGCGTTGTTGAGCAGCATCCACTTGGAGAAGTGGAACAGCTCGCGCATCGCGCCCAGGCCGAAGCGCGGCCGGTAGGCGTTCATGATGTAGCTCATCGCCACAGTGATGGCGCGCCCCAGGCACATGCCCAGCAGCAGCGCCCAGTACGAGTGCAGCGCGAACGCGGCGCCGATGGTGACGACGAAGGTGCCGACGCGGCGCACCATGATGAAGTTGAACTCCTGGCGGAAGTCGAGCTCCTTGCGGAAGTCGACCACGCCGACGTTGCCGAAGGCGTTGATCAGGTACATCAGCGACAGCACCCACATCACGCCGACCAGGCGCGGTTCGCCGTAGAAGCGGGCCGCCGGCTGCGCCAGCGCCACCAGCGCGGCGGCGCAGCACAGGCCGAAAATCACGTTCAGCGTCCAGACCGTGTCGTAGTGGCGGCGCTCGGCGTTTTTCTTCTGGATCAGCGCCAGGTCGAAGCTGAACGCGCCAAGCACGTCGAGCAGGCCGCCGATGGCGGTGGCCATCGCCACCAGGCCGAAGTCGTCCGGCGCCAGCAGGCGCGCCAGCAGCAAGGTGCTGACCATGCCGATGCCGCGGTCGACCAGGCGAGCGGTGATCATCCACACGATGCCAGTGGCCATGCGTTCGTTAATGTGGGTCATGCGGCGCGGAACCCCGGTTGGAAATGGCGGCGACAACGTTCTTGCGGCTACAATTCGTTGTCATTTTTGCTTATTAATAAGCTATTATCATGATTCTCTCGTAAGCATTTGAGCGAGTCAAGCCTGGCATGGATACGACCACAGCCGATGGTCGCCCGCCTGGCGCCCCCTTATCTCGTTTCGGTCAGGAGCAGCGATGTCGCAACCCGCCGTGTCGGTCGTTATTCCGGTGTTCAACGCCGGTGAATTTTTGCGCGAAGCGGTGCTGTCGGTGCTGGGGCAGCAGCCCCTGGACGGGCAGCCGCTGCCGGTGTTCGAAGTGGTGGTGGTGGACGATCGCAGCACCGATCCGGCGACGCGCGTCGTGCTCGACGAGATCGCCGCGTGGCCGGGCGTGTCCGTGTTGCGAAATCACCACTCGAAGGGCGCGGCCGGCGCCCGCAACACCGGCATCGAGGC
>DATMSN010000969.1:0-2397 GCA_035565375.1 Duganella sp.
GGAAAACTGGTGCGACATGCCGCGCATCGGCCGGCGCCGCTACCTGGCCGCCGACGCCAGCCCCATCGTCGACAACGAGGGCAAGCTGATGGCGGTGGTCGAGACGCTGCGCGACGTCACGGACGAAAAATGCGCGCAGGTGGCGCTGGAGCAGCTGGCCACGCGCGACGGCCTGACGGGCCTGGCCAACCGCCGCTGCTTCGACAACACCCTGCACGCCGAGTGGCAGCGCGCGCTGCGCCAGCAACAGCCGCTGTCGCTGCTGATGGTCGACGTCGACAATTTCAAGCAATACAACGACGCCTACGGCCACCTGGGCGGCGACGAATGCCTGCAGCGCATCGCCAAGGCCGTCGCCAGCGAGATGCGCACCAACGACCTGGTGGCGCGCTACGGCGGCGAGGAATTCGCCGTGATCCTGCCGAACCAGGCGCTCAAGGGGGCGGCCATCGTGGCCGAGCGCATCCGCTGCCGGGTCGAGCAGTTGCACATGCCCAACCTGGGCAGCAAAGGGCATGTGGTCACGGTCAGCATCGGCGCGGCCACCGCGCTGGCGGCGCCGGACAACGACCCCAGCCAGCTGGTGGCGGCGGCCGACTCGGCGCTCTACCGCGCCAAGCACATGGGCCGCAACCGCATCAGCCTGCCGTCGTCCGACAGCGACCTGGCCGCGGCCATCGTCGAAGCGGTTAAACGATCGTGAACTCGACGCCATTGCCGGTAACGCCAACGAGCGCCACGCGGTTCTCGATCGATTCCGAAAAGCCCATCAGCACCACGGCCCGGGAGTTGATGCCGGAGGCAAGGTTACCTACGTGAAACTCGAAACCGGCCGCGTCCGGCGCGCGGTGCAGCACGTTGGAATACAGATAGGTGACGAATTGCGCATCGTTCAGCGAGCCATAAGTCGCCACACCTTCGTCGCTCTGAAGGAAATTCTGCGACATCGTCAGCAGGCTCATCCCGTTATCGAGGTGATTGAGCCAGAAACCCATGCCGGGCAAATCCGGGGTCCGATCGAAGGCGGCCTGGTACAGGCGATAGGTCTGGCCGGCGAAGCCGTCGACATCGAGCGCCACGCCGCTGCCGTCGGAGAACAGCAAGCGCTCGACCCCGCCGACCAGATCGACGCCGCCGACGCCGCTCTTATCGCTCACGGTGAAGGAGCCGCCAGTGCCGCTGACGGTGAAATTGCCGCGGACGCCGTTGTAGGCGATGGTATCGATGCCCGCGCCGCCGGAGAACAGCTCGCTGCCAGCCCCGGCGACAAACGCGTCGGCGCCGGCGCTGGCGCCGTGCAGGGCGGTATAGTTGGACAGCTGTATCGTGCGGTCGCTGAACTCCAGCGTGGCAACCCGGTTCAGGATGTCAGTACCCTCGCCCGTCACGGTCAGCGCGCTCTTGGTGCCGCCCACCGCGTAATCGGCGAACGCCAAATCGAACACCACGGCATCTGATCCGCCACCGCCGTTGACCGTGTCGCTGCCCTTGCCCAGGAAGATGTCGTCGTCGCCGACGCCGCCGGTGATGACGTTGCCGGCGTCGTTGCAGAAAATGATGGAGCCGCCACTGCCGGCGACCGCGCGTTCGATCGTCACGCCAAGCGCGATCGAAATATTGTGGTAGCCGGGCGCGGTCGAGCTGAAGCCGAAGTCGTTCAGATTGATGACCGTGGCGCGGGTGCAGGCCGAAAAGTCGAGCGTATCGGTGCCGCCCGCATCCCAGATACACTGCAGCGCCGAATCCGTGCCAAACCGGTAGCTGTCGTCGCCGGTGTGGTACGTCATGTTGGCGCCGTACAGGTACTGGACCGCCAGGATGTCATACATCATCGGCGTGACGCCGTAATTGCCGTTCAGTTTGAAACCCTGGCCGGTGTGATACGACATCTGTGTATAGTCCAGATTGTCGGTATCGGCGGGCAGGAACGGGCCGTCGACGGCGTTGCCGGTGGAGTCGTAATCGCCAGGGTGCTTCAATCCCAGCGTGTGGCCGAATTCGTGAATCAGCACCGACCGGCCGAAGTCGCCATCGACAAAGCTGGCGTTATAGGCATCCTGGTTATTGGTGTACATATACGTGGGGCCGCGCCCGGTCGGCAGATAGGCATACCCGCTGCTGTCGCCGCCCTGGTTGTTGGTGCCGACTTGAATGTCGCCGCCGGAGCTCACCTGCGTGAAGGTGATGTTGGCCACCGCCGACCAGGTGCCCAGCGCGACCTTGACCGCCGCCTGCTGGGTCGCCGTCATCGGCTTGAAACCGTTCGCGTCCTCGGTGCTGGCGTTGGCCGGCGGGGCGCTCAGGAAACTGTAGGTCAGTGAAACAGCCGTACTGGGAGCGGACGCCCAACTGCTGTACAGCAGCGAGTCCAGCGAGTTAATGCCTGTGGTGATGGTC
>DATMSN010000970.1:0-4268 GCA_035565375.1 Duganella sp.
CCCGCCCAGCATCAGCGACGACAGCGGCGTGGCGCCGGCCGCCACGCGCTCGGCGCTGATGGTCGACGGCCAGGTGCCGTAGTCGGCGATGGTCTGTGCTTGTAAGGTCATGGCGGCTCCAGGGTGGGCGATGGACGGGTGCTAGGATGATAGAGAAAGGGCGCGCAATCTTCCAGCATCCGCGCAAAAAAATCGGCGTGGAGTGCGATAATAGTCCTTTCCCCGCTTTTTGATTGCTTTTCATGCCACAATTTGCTCCGCTTCAGAATGACACCTTCTTGCGTGCGTTGTTGCGCCAGCCGACCGAACACACCCCGGTATGGTTGATGCGTCAGGCGGGGCGCTACCTGCCGGAATACCGCGCCACACGCCAGAAAGCCGGCTCCTTCATGGGCCTGGCCACCAATCCCGACTACGCCACCGAAGTCACGCTGCAGCCGCTGGACCGTTTCCCGCTGGACGCGGCCATCCTGTTCTCGGACATCCTGACGGTGCCCGACGCTATGGGCCTGGGCCTGTATTTCGTCGAAGGCGAGGGCCCCAAGTTCGAGCGGCCGCTCAAGACCGAGGCCGACGTGCTGGCGCTGCGCGCGCCGGAACCGGGTTCGCTGGACTATGTATTCAAGGCGGTCACGCAGATCCGCACGGAGTTGAACGGCCGCGTGCCGCTGATCGGCTTTTCCGGCAGCCCGTGGACCTTGGCCTGCTACATGGTCGAAGGCCAGGGCTCGCGCGAGTTCCACACCATCAAAACGATGCTGTACAACCGTCCGGACCTGATGCACCACATCCTGGCCATCAACGCCAGGGCGGTGGCCGAGTACCTGAACGCCCAGATCGACGCCGGCGCCCAGGCGGTGATGATCTTCGATTCGTGGGGCGGCGCGCTGGCCGACGGCGCCTACCAGGCGTTTTCGCTGCAATACATGCAACAGGTGGTGTCGCTGCTTAAACGTGATCAAGACGGCGTCAAGATCCCGGCCATCGTCTTCACCAAGGGCGGCGGCCAGTGGATCGAGCAAATCGCCGACATCGGCGCCGACGCGGTGGGCCTGGACTGGACCGTGAACCTGACGCAGGCGCGCAAACTGGTCGGCCACAAGGTCGGCCTGCAGGGCAATCTGGACCCGGCGATCCTGTTCGCCAGCCCCGATCAGATCCGCGCCGAGGTGCATAAAGTGCTCGACGCCTTCGGCAAGCCCGAAAACGGCCATGGACACGTATTTAATTTGGGCCACGGCATCTCCCAATTCACGCCGCCGGAGAATGTGGCGGCCATGGTGGAGGCAGTTCACGCCTACAGCAAGGCCCAGCGCGCGTCTTGATCCATCGCAAAACCCGTGGGGCACGTTCCAGCGGGACGTGCCCTTTTTCATTGGTGCGCGCAGGAAAGCAAACCGACTTATGCACAATTTTTTTTGGTGCAAGAATAACAGGCAGCACTATTTTTTCCGCCCGGGGATAAGTTTTAAGTCGTTGATTTATAACTGTAATTTGTCGTCCTCAAGAGGGTGGTGCGGAGGGGCGGTAAACCCGTAAGTCGGGCTTGCGTCACTTTATTTCTTCATTGTCCACAAAGTTATCCACAAAAACTGTGGATAAAAAATAAAAGTACTTAGTAAACCGTGACTTAGCCATAATGTTGTTGTTTTGCATGAGGTTTATGTTGCGATGCACGATTTTTAGGCAACGTGGCGTGCTTGATAACGAAGTTATCGTCGCGCAAACCGAATCGGCGCGGCCTGTATAAAATTTGTCGTTACCGGCCGAATGTTGTACTTTCCAGTGGCCATTAAACAGCCCCCGGAAGTGGTCGAAATCGTTAAAAATTAATCCGAAATACTTCACTTATGCACAGCCGTGAAGAAAAAAACGGTTTTCTCCGTCTCCTAGGAGTGTTTTTCCAAGTCGTTGATTTTAAAGCGGAAAAATTTCTAATATTTGCCCGGTTCCAGTCGCTTCCAACTGTTAAGTGATTGGTTTCCGGGGATTAAGATTCTCTTGTCCACAAAGTTATCCACAAAAACTGTGGATACTTTGGCGGCACCGAATTTCATGTGATTGGAACTATGCAGGGCCTCTTTCACCATTGCATTCTTCAGGTGGCGCTCGATACGCCATTGAATGCCATTTTCGACTACCGCTGGTATTGCGACGCGGCGGAGCAGCCGCGCGTGGGCCAGCTGGCGTTCGTCCCGTTCGGCTCGCGCGAGGCGATGGGGCTGATTGTCGGCGTCGCCGCCGACACCGATGTGCCGGCCGAGAAACTGAAGGACGCGCTGGCGATCCGCAGCCAACTGGCGCCGCTATCGGCCCAGTGGCTGGCGCTGGCAAGCTTCGCCGCCGACTATTATCAGCGTCCGCTGGGCGAGGTGGCCTTGCCCGGTTTGCCGAAGAACCTGCGCGCGCCCACCGCGCTGACCCTGGACAAGGCGCTTAAAAAGCTGGCCAAGCTCGACGCGCCGCACGACGGCACGCCGCTCAACATGCCGGTGCTCAATCCATCGCAACAGGAGGCGGCCGACGCCATCGGCGGCGCGGCGGGCTTCACCCCGACCTTGCTGTACGGCGTGACCGGCAGCGGCAAGACCGAGGTGTACCTGCAGGCGTGCGCCAAGGTGCTGGCGCGCGAGGCCGACGCCCAGATCCTGATCCTGGTGCCGGAAATTAACCTGACGCCCCAGCTGGAGGGCAATATCCGCGCGCGCTTTCCCGGCGTGATGCTGGCGACCCTGCACAGCAGCCTGTCCGAGGGGGAGCGCATGCTGCACTGGCTGGCCGCGCACCAGGGCAAGGCGCGCATCGTGCTCGGCACGCGGCTGGCGATCCTGGCCTCGCTGCCGAACCTGAAGCTGATCGTCATCGACGAGGAGCACGACCCGTCGTACAAGCAGCAGGAAGGCCTGCGCTACTCGGCGCGCGACCTGGCCGTGTGGCGCGCCTGGCAGCTGGCGATTCCGATCGTGCTCGGCTCGGCCACGCCGTCGCTCGAGAGCTGGCACCACGCGCAATCGGGCCGCTACCGCAAGCTCGAACTGCGCGAGCGCGCCGTCAAGAACGCGGTGCTGCCGCAAGTGAAGCTGCTCGACATGGAGCGCGACAAGCCGAAGGACGGCCTGACCTCGGGCCTGATCGCCGCCATCAAGCAGCGCATGGAGCGCGGCGAGCAATCGCTGTTGTTCCTCAACCGCCGCGGCTACGCGCCGGTGATCTGCTGCGAATCGTGCGGCTGGATCAGCGAATGCACGCGCTGCACCTCGTTCATGGTGCTGCACCGCCCCGAGCACCGGCTGCGCTGCCACCATTGCAGCCTGGAGCTGCGCATCCCGCGCCACTGCCCGACCTGCGGCAACGTCGACCTGCAACCGCTGGGGCGCGGCACGCAGCGCGTCGAGGAGGGGCTGCAGGCGCTGTTCCCGGAGGCGCGCGTGCTGCGCATCGACGCCGATTCGACCCGCAAGAAGGGCAGCGCGCAGGAGGCCTTCGACACCGTCCACCGGGGCGAGGTCGATATCCTGATCGGCACGCAGATGGTCGCCAAGGGCCACGACTTCAAGAAGCTCACGCTGGTGGGCATCCTCAATCCGGACACCGCGCTGTTTTCGCAGGACTACCGCGCCAGCGAGCGGCTGTTCGCGCAGCTGATGCAGGTGGCCGGGCGCGCCGGACGCGCCGCGCAGACCGAGGGCGGTAGCGTCAGCGAGGTGCTGATCCAGACCCGCTATCCGCAGCATCCGCTGTACGGCGCGGTGGTGCACCACGATTACGACCACTTCGCGTCGGCGCTGCTGGAGGAGCGCGAGCAGGCCGCGCTGCCGCCGTACCTGTTCCAGGCGCTGCTGCGGGCCGAGGCGCCCGAGCTGGCGACCGCGATCGAGTTTCTGACCATCGCGCGCGATTGCGTCGAGCATCCGGGCATCACGATCAACGATCCGATCCCGATGAGCATGACCCGCGTGCACAATGTCGACCGCGCGCAGTTGCTGGTCGAATCGGCGTCGCGGCCGATGCTGCAGGCGTTCCTGAAGGAGTGGTTGTCGACCCTGCGCGAGATGAAAAGCCGCGTCAAGTGGTCGCTGGAGGTCGATCCGCTCGATATCTGACTATTGCAGCAGTTACTGGAGCAAAAACCGCCGCGCGGTGGCGATGATTTGCTCGCTGAGCGCGCGCGTGAACGGGGTGTCGAGGTTCCACGCGTGCCAGTTCAGCGCCACGTCGACCCGCCGGTCCGGCGCCAGATCGACCAGGCGGCCGTCGGCCAGCGCCCG
>DATMSN010000971.1:0-2582 GCA_035565375.1 Duganella sp.
CGGCGCAAGCGAGCCCCGCGCCGGCGGCGCCAACCGGCCAGGAAGCGGACATCGCCAGCGTGGTGGTGACGGGATCGGCGCGCCCGCAGCGCCGCTTCGATGTGTCCTACGCGGTCAATTCGCTGTCGCAGAACGACGTGCAAAGACTGGCGCCGCAAAACATGGCCGACCTGCTGGGCAAGCTGCCCGGCATCCAGGTCGAGGCGACCGGCGGCGAGGTGCAGAACATCACCCGCGTGCGCGGCATTCCGACCGATGACGGCCTGGCGCTGTTCCAGCAGGACGGCCTGCCGCTATTCACGGAAATGAACGGCTTCTTCTTCCGTGGCGACAGCTTGAACCGTTACGACCTGATGACGAAAACGCTGGAGGTGGTGCGCGGCGGGCCGGCGTCGATCTACGCCAGCCAGGCGGCGGCCATCGTCAATAGCAGCACCGTCACCGGCACCGAGACCACCAAGGGCAAGGCGCAGGTCACGCTGGGCACCACCGGCCTCGGCCGCCTCGACCTGTACCAGGCCGGCAAGATCGACGACAAAACTTTCTACGCGGTCGGCGGCTTCGTGCGCCAGGACGACGGCCACCGCGACAACGGCTTCCCGAACGATCGCGGCGGACAAATTCGCGGCAACATCAAGCGCGTGCTGGAATCCGGGACGCTGACGGTCAGCGCCAACTACCTGAACGACCACAACACCTTCTACCTGCCGATCCCGATCTCCGATCCGCGCAATCCGGCGGTGTCGCTCGACAAATACATCGACTACTTCGACGGCACGATGAATTCGCCGTCGCTGCGCGCAGTGCCGCAGAAATACCAAGACGGCGCCGGCAAGCTGCAAACCGACACGCGCGATCTGGCCAATGGCCGCCATCTCGAATACGGCAATATCGGCGTGCGCTACGAGGGTGAACTCGGCAAGTGGCAACTGTCGGCCAAAGGCGGCATGACCAAGGGTACCCTGGACTTCGACGCGTTTTACTCAACGTCGAACCCGGCCGACGCCACCCAGTTCGCCAACGGCTTCATGAACGCCGCCAAGGCCGCGTTCGGGCCGGTCGACCGCCTGGGTTACGCCATCGCCGGCAGCAATGGCGCGCAGGCGTACAACCCGGCGGCCGCCTCCGGCCTGGTGATGCAGGCCCAGTACCGGGGCGCCGGGTCCGATTTCTACTCCAACCAGGCCGACGTCAATATCACCCGCAACTTCCAGACCGGCCTGGGCAACCACGACGTCAAGCTCGGCGTCTATGGCAGCGGCTACGGCCAGACCAGCAAGACCGTCTACAACGACATGCTGATCGAGGTGCAGGGCAAGCCGCGCACGCTCGACCTGGTCGCCTACTCGGCATCCGGCGCGGTGCTCGGCTCGGTCACCGACAACGGCGTGCTGCGCTACACCACCACCCTGAACCAGGGCGATGTCGACGCCAGGATGGGCGCGCTCTACGTGAACGACACGTGGGAGGTGTTCGACGGCCTGCGCCTCGACGGCGGCGTGCGCAAGGAACGTTATCACTACGACGGCTACGCCTTGCTGACCAAACAGCTGAACCTGGGCGACGCCGCCACGCTGGCCGACGACACCACGCGCGCCTTCACCGGCGCCCGGCAGGAGCACAAGTACAACTTCAACACCGTCAACTGGACGCTCGGCGCCAACTACGACTTCTCGCAGCGCTTCGGCGGCTACGCGCGGGTGTCGCACCTGGAAGTGCCGCCGTCGATGCAGGTGGCCTCCTCGGTCGATCCGCTGGTGCTGACCACCAAGGCGGACCAGTATGAAGTGGGCTTCAAGATGGCCGCCGGCCGCTCCTACCTCTACGTCACCGGCTTCTACACGCAATTCGATCCGCTCAACGCCTCGTTCACGGCCTTCAATCCCGTCACCGGACGCAACGACCAGACCGTGCCGTTCTTCGGCAAGGCGGTGGTGCGCGGCGCCGAGTTCGACGGCGCCTGGCACGTGACGGAGCGCTTCGCCATCAACGGTTCGCTGACGGTCCAGGATCCGCAATACCGCAACTTCGTCAGCGCCACCGGCGCCGATCCGTCCAAGGTGGTGGGCAACCAGATCATCCGCGAGCCCAAGGTGTTCGGCAACGTCCGCCCCAACTACAACTTCAACGTCGGTGCCAACCTTGTCGAGCTGTACGGCAGCTACGCCTACACCGGCAAGCGCTACGTCGACTTCTTCGAGGCCACGGCGATGCCGGCGTACCACTCGATCGGCGCCGGCGTCTCGGTCAGCCGCGGCGACTGGCGCGTCCAGATCGTCGGCGACAACCTGACCAACGCCAAGGGCCTGACCGAAGGCAACACCCGCACCGACGCGCTCGGCGGACAGGGCAGCAAGGAAGCGATCTACGGACGCCCGGTCTTCGGCCGCAGCTTCCGCCTCGTGATGAGCAAGGCATGGTGAACCGGATGATCAAGCAAACCCTTATCGCCATCTCCCTGCTGCTGGTGCAACAGGCGCACGCCGCGCCGGTGCGCGACAAGCACTGGTCGCTGCTGGCCAATCAACTGTTCCCCGCGCTGGTGGACATGGGCGCGGCGCGCCCGCGCCCCGCCGTGCCGG
>DATMSN010000972.1:0-9276 GCA_035565375.1 Duganella sp.
TGCTGGTGCTGCCGGCCATGTGGGCGCTGTTCGAATGGGTGCGCGCCTGGCTGTTCACGGGCTTTCCGTGGATGTCGGCCGGCTATGCCCACAATCACAGTCCGCTGGCCGGCTACGCGCCGGTCATCGGCGTCTACGGCCTCGGATGGCTGGCGGCGGTCATCGCCGGCGCCCTGCTGCTGCTGCTGCACCGCACCCGCGTCAGGGCGGCGGCGCTGATCGTCGCCATCTCGGCCATCGGCGTCGGCCTGACCTATTTGCAGTGGACCTACCCGGAAGGCAAACCGGTCTCGGTGCGTCTGCTGCAAGGGAATATCCCGCAAAGCGAAAAATTCGACGGCGCCCGCGTGCTCGGGACGATGAAGCTGTACCACGACGCCATCACCGCCGCGCCGGCCGACCTGATCGCCACGCCGGAGACGGCCATCGTCATGCTGCCGCAGCAGCTGCCGCCGGACTACCTGCCCGGCATCGCCCAGTTCCTCAACAAGACCAACAGCAACCTGATACTGGGCATTCCGCTGGCCGACAGCCAGACCGCCTATTTCAATAGCGTGATCGGCATGACGCCGCGCCAGGCCAGCAGCTACTACCGCTACGACAAGCACCACCTGGTGCCGTTCGGCGAGTTCATTCCGCTCGGCTTCCGCTGGTTCGTCAACCTGATGTCGATCCCGCTCGGCGACCAGACCAGCGGCCCGGATATCCAGCCGGCCTTCCCGATCAAGGACCAGCGCGTGCTGCCCAACATCTGCTACGAGGACTTGTTCGGCGAGGAGATCGCCGCGCAGTTGAACCATCCGGCGCAGGGCCAGAAGCCGGCGACGATGCTGCTCAACGTGTCCAACCTGGCGTGGTTCGGCGACACCATCGCCATCCCGCAGCATTTGCAGATCTCGCAAATGCGCACGCTGGAGACGGGCCGGCCGATGCTGCGGGCGACCAACACCGGCGCCACCGCCATCATCAACGGCCATGGCGCGGTGGTTCAACAGCTGCCGGTGAACACCTTCGGCACCTTGGCCGCCGACGTCCAGGGCATGGCCGGCAGCACGCCCTATATCCTGTGGGGGAACAAGCTGTTCCTGCTGCTGGCCGCGCTGGCGCTGGGCGGCGCCTGGTTTTGGGCGCGGCGCGCAAAAAACCGCGCCAAAGCCGCTTAATCTCTACAGGCTCCCGGCAAAACCCGCTAAAATTGCCCCTTTAGCATAACCGCAACCGCGCGTTCCCGCCCCGCGAGGCGCGCCATCGACCACACAAGATGCTGACATTTCAACAAATCATTCTGACCTTGCAAACCTATTGGGACAAGCAAGGCTGCGCCCTGCTCCAGCCATACGACATGGAAGTCGGCGCCGGCACCTTCCACACCGGGACCTTCCTGCGCGCCATCGGCCCGGAGCCATGGCGCGCGGCCTACGTGCAGCCGTCGCGCCGCCCGAAGGACGGCCGCTATGGCGAGAACCCGAACCGCGGGCAGCACTACTACCAGTACCAGGTGGTGATGAAGCCGGCGCCGGAAAACATCCTCGACCTGTATCTCGGTTCGCTCGAGGCGCTGGGCCTGGACCTGAAACAGAATGACGTGCGCTTCGTCGAAGACGACTGGGAGTCGCCGACGCTGGGCGCCTGGGGCCTGGGTTGGGAAGTGTGGCTGAACGGGATGGAGGTGACGCAGTTCACCTACTTCCAGCAGGTCGGCGGCCTCGATTGCAAGCCGGTGCTGGGCGAGATCACCTATGGCATCGAACGTCTGGCGATGTACCTGCAGGGCGTGGAAAACATGTACGACCTGGTGTGGACCACGTGGGAAGAGAATGGCCGGTCCGGCGCCCCGGTGACGAAAACGCTGAAGTACGGCGACGTGTTCCACCAAAACGAAGTCGAGCAATCGGCCTACAACTTCGAGCACTCGAACGCCGAACTGCTGTTCGCCCAGTTCAACAACCACGAATCGGAAGCCAAGCGCCTGATCGAGGCGCAACTGACGCTGCCGGCCTACGAGCAGATCATGAAGGCGTCGCACAGCTTCAACCTGCTCGACGCGCGCGGCGCCATCTCGGTGACCGAACGCGCCGCCTACATCGGCCGCGTGCGCGCCCTGTCGCGCCTCGTGGCGCAGGCCTACTACGATTCGCGCGAGCGCCTGGGCTTCCCCATGGCCCCCGCCTTGGCGACCGCCGCCGTTGCTGAATAACTGTTTAAATAATATGACCCAGACCCTCCTCATCGAACTGCTGACCGAAGAACTGCCACCGAAGGCGCTCGCCAAACTGGGCGCGGCCTTCGCCACCGGCATCGTCAACGGCCTGAAAGCGCGCGACTTCCTCGACGCCGACAGCGTCGCCACCTCGTTCGCCTCGCCGCGCCGCCTGGCCGTTTCCATCACCAAGGTGCGCGCCACCTCGCCGGACAAATCGATCCGCGAAAAAGTGCTGCCGGTGTCGGTCGCGCTGGACGCCGCCGGCAAAGGCACGCCGCCGCTGGCCAAGAAACTGGCCGCGCTGGGCTTTCCCGACCTGGCCGTGGCCGATCTGGAACGCGCGCAGGACGGCAAGGCCGAAAGCTTCTTCTACACTTACACGGCGGCCGGCAGCGCGCTGCAATCGGGCCTGCAGGCGGCGCTGGAGGAATCGGTCGCCAAGCTGCCGATCCCTAAAGTGATGAGCTACCAGCGTCCGGACGGCGCCACCGTGCAATTCGTGCGTCCGGCCCACAGCCTGATCGCGCTGCATGGTTCGACCGTGCTGCCACTGACCCTGCTGGGACTGACCGCGTCGAACCTCACCGAAGGCCACCGCTTCCTGACCGCGCCGGGCCGGCGCGAAGTCGCCATCGCCGACGCCGACAGCTATGCCGAGACGCTGAAATCCAAAGGCAAGGTGCTGGCCAGCGTGGAACAGCGCAAGGAACAGATCCGCGCCGAACTGCTGGCCAAGGCCGGCGCCGACCAGGTGCTGATGCCCGAAGCGCTGCTCGACGAAGTGACCGCGCTGGTCGAATGGCCGGTGGTCTACGAGTGCCACTTCGAGGAGGAATTCCTGGCCGTGCCGCAGGAATGCCTGATCCTGACCATGCAGACCAACCAGAAATACTTCGCGCTGACGGACGCCGACGGCAAGCTGCGCTCGCGCTTCCTGATCGTCTCCAACATCGCCACCGACACGCCGGCCGCCATCATCGGCGGCAACGAGCGCGTGGTGCGTCCACGCCTGTCGGACGCCAAGTTCTTCTTCGAGCAGGATAAGAAGAAGACGCTGGAATCGCGCCTGCCGCTGCTCAAGAACGTGGTCTACCACAACAAGCTGGGCACCCAGGCCGAGCGCAGCGAGCGTGTCAGCGCGCTGGCCGGCTTCATCGCCACGCAGATCGGCGGCGACTCCGCCCTGGCCACCCGCGCCGCCAAGCTGTCCAAGGCCGACCTGCTGACCGACATGGTCGGCGAGTTCCCCGAGCTGCAAGGCATCATGGGCACCTACTACGCCCGCAACGACGGCGAGCCGGAAGACGTGGCGCTGGCGGCGTCGGAACACTACCAGCCGCGCTTCGCCGGCGACGCGCTGCCGTCGACCGTCACCGGCACCGCCGTGGCGCTGGCCGACAAGCTCGAAACCCTGGTCGGCATCTGGTCGATCGGCCTGCAGCCGACCGGCGACAAAGACCCGTTCGCGCTGCGCCGCCACGCGCTGGGCGTGCTGCGCATGCTGATCGAAAAACGCCTGATGCTGTCGATCCACGGCCTGCTCGATTCGGCCGCGCAGCAGTTCACCGGCATCGCCGGCTTCAAGGACCCTGTGATCGAAGTCACCGCCTTCATGCTGGACCGCCTGCGCGGCATCCTGCGCGAACGCGGCTTCTCGCCGAACGAGATCGAAGCGGTGGTCGCGCAGAACCCGGACCGCCTGGACGACATCGTGCAGCGCCTGGAAGCGGTCAAGGCCTTCGCCGCGCTGCCGGAAGCGGCCTCGCTGGCCGCCGCCAACAAGCGCATCACCAACATCCTGAAAAAGAACGAGGAGGCGCTGACCGCCGCCGGCGGCGCGCAGGTCGATCCCGGGCTGCTGCGGGACGAGGCCGAGAAGAACCTGGCCGCCGCCGTCACCCGCGTGCAGCCGGACATCGACGCCGCCTTCATCCGCGGCGATTTCAGCGACGCGCTCAAGACGCTGGCGCAGCTGCGCGACGAAGTCGACGCCTTCTTCAACGACGTCATGGTCATGGCCGAAGACGTCGCCCTGCGCAACAACCGTCTGGCGCTGCTGTCATCGCTGCATGGCATGATGAACCGCGTGGCCGACATTTCGAAGCTGGCGGCCTAAATGGGTGCGCCGTCCATGAAACTGATCATCCTCGATCGCGACGGCGTCATCAACCATGATTCGCCCGACTTCATCAAATCGCCGGCCGAGTGGATCCCCATCCCCGGCTCGCTCGAGGCGATCGCCCGCCTGAACCAGGCCGGCTACCGGGTGGTGGTCGCGTCGAACCAATCTGGCATCGCGCGCGAGTTCTTCGACATGTCGACCCTGAACGCGATCCACGCCAAGATGCACAATCTGGCGCAGCAGGTCGGCGCCGACATCGACGCCGTGTTCTTCTGCCCCCACGCGGCGGCCGACAACTGCGACTGCCGCAAGCCGAAACCGGGCATGTTCAACGAGATCTCGCAGCGCTACAAGGTCAGCCTCAAAGGCGTGCCGGTGGTGGGCGACTCGCTGCGCGACCTGCAGGCCGGCTACGTCACCGGCTGCGTGCCATACCTGGTCCTGACCGGAAAGGGCGAAAAAACCCGGGAAACCGGCGGCCTGCCGCCCGGCACCCTGGTGTTCCCCGATCTGGCGGCGATGGTGGTCCACCTGCTCAAAACCAGCGCGCCGCCGGCGCTGCACGTCGTTAGCTAACAAGTATTTGGAGTCTGCATTGGGTCATCCCGTATTGTTTTTGCGTTCCCTTATTTTCACCATCATCATGGTGATATCGACCGTCGTCTGGGCGCTGGTGTGCTTCCTGGCCGCGCCGCTGCCGTACAACAAGCGCTTCTGGGTCACCGCGCGCTGGAATGTGTTCATCATCTGGTGCGCCAAGGTTATCTGCGGCATCCGCTACGAGATCAAGGGCGCCGAGAATTTCCCGGACGCGCCGGCGGTGGTGCTGTCGAAGCACCAGTCGGCGTGGGAAACCATCTTCCTGCTGCCCAACCTGCCGCGCCCCCTGGTGTTCGTGTTCAAGAAGGAAATCCTCTACATTCCGTTCTTCGGCTGGGCGATGGCGCTGCTGCGCATGATTCCGATCGACCGCAAACAAGGCAAGAACGCGTTCAAGCATGTGGTCCGCCACGGCAAGCGCCGGCTCGCCGACGGCCAATGGATTATCATGTTCCCCGAGGGGACGCGGATTCCGGTCGGCCAGGCCGGCAAGTACAAAAGCGGCGGCACGCGCCTGGCCATCGAGACCGGCGCGGTGGTCGTGCCGATCGCGCACAACTCCGGCGAGTGCTGGCCAAAAAACTCTTTCATCAAACGGCCCGGCCTTGTTACAGTATCGATAGGTAAGCCAATTTCGCCAGAAGGACAAACTCCGGACGGCATGATGCAACAGGTGGAAACTTGGATAGAATCAGAAATGCGCGTCATTTCGCCCCACGCCTACAACGCTGGCTAGACGATTTAGCCACCCTGGTGAAGCCGGCGTCGCCGAAAGACGACGCCAGCCAGCTTGACCTGTTTGGACGGGAGGCGCAGTCGTCCCTCAAGCCGGTCTACACCTCGCCGGTATGGTCGGTTCCTCCTTCTTCCAGCAAGCCCCCTCCTGTTTCCCCCTATGTGGCGCCGCCCGAAACGGCGGTCCCGGTCAAGCCGCGCCAAGTGACGCCGCCGCCGTCCGACCCGACAACGGCCAAGCGCCAGCTGATGGTCGGTGAATTCATCCTCGAATATGATTTGCGCCGCTCGACGCGCCGCTCGATCGGCTTCATGATCGACGACGATGGCCTGCGCGTGACGGCGCCGAAGCGCATCAGCATCGCCGAAATCGACAACGCCATCCGCACCAAGCAGCACTGGATACTGAGCAAGCTCAAAGAAAGGCGCGAGCGCCGCGCCGCGCGCTTGCAAAAACCGCCGGTGGAATGGATCGACGGCGCGCAGATTCCGTATCTGGGCGCCGACATCACCTTGCGGCTGCTGGTGGGCGGGCGCAATCGCACCAGCTACAACCCGGCCACGCGCGAGCTGTCGATGGTGCTGCTGCCCGGCGCCACCGAAACGCTGCTCAAGGAACGCGTCAAGTCCTGGTACCAGCAGGAGGCCAAGGTGCTGTTCGAGCAGCGCCTGGACCTGTACGCGGCGCGCCTGGGGGTGAGCTACCACTCGTTCGGCCTGTCGTCGGCCGGCACGCGCTGGGGCTCGTGCACGGTCGACCGCAAGATCCGGTTGAACTGGAAACTGATCCACTTCTCGCTGCCGCTGATCGACTACGTGGTCGCCCACGAACTGGCGCACACGCTGGAAATGAACCATAGCGCCGACTTCTGGAACACCGTCGGCCGCATCTATCCGGAATATGACGAAGCGAAGAACCTGCTGCGCAAACGCGCGCAGGAACTGCCGGTGCTGTTCGCCTGAAATAGCTTTACAGGTTTAAGAGTGACGCACTCTGTCGCCCAACACGTCAAAGGGTCGTGCTCCGGTTCCGGCTATCGGCCGGCGCGCTGCGCCTGAAGAAAAGTGATTAAAATGGGGGCTTAAAAACGCCGGGGCCAGCGCCGGGCGACATGCTGAACGCGCAGAATCTCCACCACCCCTCCGCGTATTCTGTACGGGATGATGTAGTTGGGGTGGATGATCAACTCGCGAGTGCCGATCACGCGGCCGGGCCGGCCAAGGCCGGGAAATTCGGCCAGGCTGTTTGTTTTCGCCTGGATTTCCAGCGCAAATGACCTTGCCCGTTCGGCGTTATCTTTCTCGATGTACTCTATGATCGCGACAAGGTTGGCCAGCGCGGTTTTGGTCCACTTAACCGCCATATTTTGCGAAGAAAGCGCTTACTTCGCTATCGCTGGCGAACTCTCCCCGATCCGCCTCCGAGATACCTTGCTCGATGTCCTGAATTTGCCAGGACTCGGCTTCCACATACTCCCTGAGCGCGGCGACCATGATCGCGCTCTTGTTCTTGCCTGTGGCTTGAATGAGCTTTTCGAGCTGACCGGCCAAGTCGGCCGGAAGGCGGACGGTCATTGGCTTTTCGGTGCTTGATTTCATGATTTTCGTTGAAATGAGTGAAACTATAATACGTGTTAAGTGTACGTATTGCGGGTTCGAAGTCAACCAATTTCCCCGATCAACGAACTGCGTCCAGCTTACCCGATCGAATTCGACAACCGAGGAAGGTTGTTTGAAATAACTCTATTTCGCTTCCATCCACTGCCATCTACCGTCTTATTGCTGAGTTCGCTTCTTCAGCGGTCACTTTCATATTGCACCGCACAATATAATTGCCGTACGGCACTAACTGTGATATTTTGTCTCATGTTTGGCTCGATCCGAGTTGAATAAATGGCAAATTGTTTCATTACCGGGGGTGATATGGGTCAAGTAAGTGCAACCAAAAAAATGGGTTTGGTGTTGGGTGGCGGTGCGCCAAATTCACCATTGATAGCGGGAGCGCTTGCGGCATTCCTCGACCAGGAGGTGGAGTTCGACGTGATTTCCGCCTCGGGCGCGGGCGTGTTGATGGGGCTGCTGTACACGGCGCCTCTGGAAGGGTCGCCGCGCGACGCGCTCAAGCGCTGGGCCGACGCCGGCGTGGCCGACAGCATCTACAAGATGATGCCGGTCAACTACAAGATTTTCCACAAGCCGGGCAAGGAAGCGGACGCCTTCCGCGGCGTGTTCTCGCCGCAGGTCGGCAACCCGATCTTCCCCGGCATGCAAAACGTGCTGGGCGGCTCGGTGCCCTGGGCCGACTGGACCCAGCTGATGATGTCGACGATGTCGCCGTCGAACCTGTCGTCCAAGAGCCTCGGTTTGTGCGCGCACGCGCCGTTCCTGGAAGGCTCGATCGACTTCTCGGCCATCGCCAGGATGAAGCCGGAGTTCTACATCAACGCCTACAACCTCAACCAGCACAGCATGAAGATCTGGGACAAACGCGAGATCCAGGCCGAACACGTGCGGGCGGCGCTGTCGTTCCCGTTCCTGTACGCGCCGACCGAGATCGACGGCGAGGACTATATCGAGGGCGCCGCGCTGGAGACGTTGAACTTCGACCCGTTCATCGAAGGCAAGGGCGAGCACGCGGATACGGACGTGCTGGTCGTGCTCGACATCCTCGGTGACGAGCGCCTGCTGCGCAAGCCGCGCAACCTGTACGACGCGTGGGTCGGCTCGATGATCACGCCGCTGGTCAACATCTCGAAGCAGCAGCTGCGTTTGTTCGAGCTGGAGCACAACACCGACCACAAGACGGGCGAGCCGAAGCGTCAAATGCTGAAGCTGGAATTGATGGCCGCCGTGCCGGAACAGCATATTCCGTACACGATGGACTGGTCGACGTCGAACATGCAGTTGTTGTTCGACGTGGGCTACAAGGCCGCGACCCGCTTCTGCCGTCAGAACGCCGACGTGCTGCGCTTCGCGGAGGAAACGGAGATGGTTGGCTAGGGGGGTACGTGGCCCGTCAGCATGCATGGTGGATCTTACGTCCGTGAAGTGTGGTCAAGGTTAAACCACGTAGGGCGGATTAGCGCAGCGTAATCGGCCATCGATGCGCCGTCGTGGGCTCAACGATGGCCGATTACGCCGTTCCGGCTCTCAAAGCCTACCGGAAGGGAGGCTGCTCCTTCGATGGGCCCCCGGGGCGCATTAGCGGGCCTCGCCCGCTAACCGCCCTACGTGACTCCAAGGCGGATCAGGGCCCTCTTGCCTGGATTCAATGGTATCGGAGTGCGGCACCCACAGGGTTACAATGGTCCGACCACTATTTGCGGAGGCGATCATGTGCGAGACCCCACCAATCAACCCCGGCGACGAAGCGGCTCCGGGCACGCCCGGCACCGGCGACGACGTCTGCCCGATCTGTCACGGCACCGGCCGCGTCCTCGACGAGGATGAGACCATCTCTTGTGGCAACTGCGGCGGCACCGGCATCATTACCGAAGGCATCGGCGGCGGCTAAGCGGCCCGCGCTGAAGCCGATTCAACGCGCGATCAGCGGCGCCAGCAGCGCCAACGTGCGCCGGGTGGCGCCACGGTACCGGTTGGCGAACGCCAACGCGCC
>DATMSN010000973.1:0-4850 GCA_035565375.1 Duganella sp.
AGCCGCCGGCGGTGCTGTCGACCGGCACCTGGGTCATCGCCGCCGCGCCGGGCAAGCCGCTGGAAGGCTTGCGCGAGGCGGCCGACATGCTCGCCAACAGCAACGCCATGGGCCAGGCGGTGGCCTGCATGCGCTTCATGGGGGGACGCGAGTTCGGGGAATTGGCCGGCCGCGAGCTGGAGGTCTGCGGCGAAGAGGATTTGCGCTTGCTGATCGATCGGCAAACGATGGCGCTGCCCTGCTACTCGCAGGCCGGCGGTCCGTTCGCGGGGCGCGCCGGGAAGATCATCGGCGAGGCGCCGCAAGACAAGCGGCAGCGTTACGCGCTCGCCACGCTGTATTGTGTTTTGATGAGCGACTACTGCCTGACGCAGTTGGGTGTTGAAGGCGCGGTGGTGGTCGAAGGCAGCTACACGGGCAATCCGTGGTTCGCGCCGTTGCTGGCGGCCTTGCGTCCGCACCAGCAGATCAGCAGCACCGACGACACCAGCGGCACGACCTGCGGCGGCTGGATGCTGCACCACTGGGGCAGCGCGCCGGCGGTGCGCAGCGCGGCGGCGGCACCGCTGGAACTGGCGGGTTGGGCGGAGTACCGCCAACGCTGGCTGGCGAGCCTGTAACGGTGGCGGCACGTGGAGTCACGCGGAAACACGTAGGGCGGATTAGCGGTTATTCGGACGTCAGTGTCCGATCGGCGACGGGTTGGCCGAAATCGGGCGTGCCGTCGGCGTTCCAATGCAGCACTTGCGCACGCGTGTGGCGGTTCGGGTCCTTCAACGGGTCGCCGACGATGTCGCGGTAGTTGCGCGCGTGGTAGACCAGGATGTCGGTCTTGCCGTCCGGCGTGGTCGTGAACGAGTTGTGCCCCGGCCCGTATTGGCCGTTCGCTTCGCTGGTGGCGAATACCGGTTTCGGCGATTTGCTCCAGGTGCCGGGCTTGAGCAGATCCCCGCTCGCCGGCGCCGTCAACAGCCCCAGGGCGTAGTTGGCGTCCGTCGCGCTGGCCGAGTAACTGACAAACACCCGCCCGTTCTTCACCAGCGCCGCCGGCGCCTCGTTGACCGCGTACTTGACCTTTTCCCAATCATATTCCGGCTTGGTCAACATCACCGCCGGCCCTTTGATCGACCACGGCGTGTCCATCGCCGCGATGTAGATGCTGGTGGCGTGCGAAGCCACCTCCGGCGCGACCTGCGTCCACAGCAAATAACGCTTGCCGTCCAGCGCAAACGTGGTCGCGTCGAGCGAGAACGATTCCCAGCCCGTCTTGAGCTGCCCCAGTTCCTTCCATTCGCCCTCGAGCGGATTGGGCGAGCTGTTTTCCAGCACGTACAGGCGGATCTCCCAGATCTTGTCGGCTCTCCCGGCGGTGAAGTAGATATACCATTTGCCGTCGATATAGTGCATCTCCGGCGCCCAGATGTGCGCGCCCATGACGCCGCTGGCGTGCTTGCGCCACACCACCTTGGCCTGCGCCGCTCCCAGCTCGTTGAGCGAGCGCGCGCGCCGCAGTTCGATGCGGTCGTACTCCGGCGCGGTGGCGGTGAAATAGTAGTAGCCGTCGCTGTGCAGCGCGACCTGCGGGTCGGCCCGCTGCTTGACCAGCGGGTTGTTGAATACCGGTTCCGCCGCCGATGCGACGAGCGCAAACGAAAAAACAGCGGCCAGGGAGGCCGCCGTTCTCAGTCCGCGCGCAATGAAAGCTTGCGCCATGGGTGCCCTTAGTTTTTGATCGATACGCTGAAGAAGTAACGACGACCGGACCATGCCAATTCGTTCACGCGGAACGTGTCGCCGGCGTCGGTGGTCTGCGCCTGGTCCGTCAGGTTCTTGCCTTCGATGGAGAACGTGATGTTGTCATTGTAGCGATATTGGAACTTGGCGTCGAGGAAGCCAGTCTTCTCCTGGAAGTTCGGATTGCCCGAGACGTCGTTGGTACCCGTGTAGAAGCGGTCGCGGTAGTTGTAGGCCAAACGGGCGTTGATCTTGCCCAGGTCATACCACAGCGCGACGTTGTAGCTGTTTTTCGACAGCCCCGCATAAGGCAGCACCGTGCCATCCAGGACATTGAGGCGCTCCGTCCCCGGCGCATATTTGTACGTCATGCGGGTGTAGTTGGCGTCTCCGCCGAAGCCGCTCAGCCAACCAGGCAGGAAGGTGAAGGCGGTGCGCGCCGTCAGCTCGATACCTTTGGTCGTGGCGCCCTTGCCGTTGATCGCTTGCGTGACGTCGAACAGTTCACCGTTCTTGAACAGGTCCACGCCTTTGACTATCTGCTTATCCAGGATGTAGCTTTCGATGTCTTTCTTGAACAAGCCCGCGCTCACCTGGCTGTCCGCGCTCGGATAGTATTCGAAGCTCAAATCGGTGTTCTTGGCACGGAATGGCTTCAAATCCGGATTGCCGGCCGTGCAATCGTCGTTGCCGTCGCCGCCGAACACCGCTTGACCGCTGTTGCGGATGCATCGGGCATTCGGCGCCAGCAGGTCGACACTGGGGCGCGACATCACCTTGGCCAGTCCGAATCGCACCATGAACTTGTCCGGCACCACCCAACCCATGACGTTCAGGCTAGGCAGATAGTCGTGGTACGTGTTCTCCACGGTGCCGATGCTGGTGCCGAACAGGTAGTCGGAATAGCCGCTACCGCTGCTCTGGTTGGCCACGCGCACGCCATAGGTTTGCGAGCCGGTGGACTTGTCACGCGTGCCGGTGTACCGCACGCCGACGTTACCCCATATCTGGTGGTTATACAGTTCGGTGTCGAAGTCGACGCGCAGATAGGCCGATTTAATGCGCTCTTCTACTCTGTACACGGGCACTTGCGGATACATGTTGCCGTCGCTGCCCAGGCCCGTGTAGATGCTGTTGAAGTTGAACTTTGAGGGATCGAAGAATTGCGTCGCCTGGCCGTAGACCGGCGATAACCAGCCGCTCGGGATATTGTGGACCTTGTCGTAGCCGTCGAAGAACGTGCCCGGCGAGCGGCCCCGCACGGCGTCGATCAACTGGGCCATCTGGGCGGCGCTCAGGTAGCCGCTCGACCAGGCGCTGTCGATGGCGCCGAACTTGTCGGGCGCGCGTATCACGCCGGTCGTGTTGTTAGGGTCATAGGTCAGCGTCTGGTTGGTATTGGCGCCGCCGACGTTGACGTCATCCGCCGTGCTAACCACATCCGCGCCGCTGCTTTGCTTGTAGCCGGCGCCCTTATACTGCTGCGCCGACGCCTTGCGTGCCTGGACGCCGAACCAGACCTTGCTAAAGAATGGTGTCGACAGGCGGTATTTGAAATCGAGCTTGGCCTGGTCTTCGTCGTTCTTGGTTTCGTAGGGGCGGTACTGCAATTCGGCGCGCACGTAGGAGCTGCTGTCGTCCGGAGAATAACCGGCCGGGAAGGCGAAGTGCGGCATGCCCAGGTTGTCGAGCGAGACTTTCAGACCGGGCGCGTTCTGCGTGAGCACGATGCTGTTGGTCTCGTTGTGGTAGTTCGAGCGCGACGTGCCGCCGAGGCCCTCGATCTCCAGCGGTCCGTTTTTGTAGCTGAAACCGGTGCTCACATATCTGGAATCGATCTTCAGGTCGAAATCCCGCGCCGAGGTGCTGAAGGCCGCCTGGCCGCCCTCGCCGGCCGCGTAAGTGCAGTTACCAACCGTGTATTCGGTGACGTAGTGATTGGTCACGGTCATGCCGGCCGGCGTGGCGTTGGTCGGCGCGGCGACGCAGTTTCCGCCGGTGGGAATACCGGCCGCATTGTAGGTCGGCGCGCGGCCTGCGCTGGATAGCCGGCTGACGGCGTTGAAGTCGGTACCGAAATTGCGGTCGTTAAGACGCTGGTCCTGCTTGTTGCCCTGGTAGCTGACGAAGCCCTTCAACTCGTTGCTGAATTTGTACTGGGCGGTCAGTTCCGCCGACGAGCGTTTGTGGTCGCGGGTCCAGATGCCGTAGCGCGGGACGCCAGGTGAATAGTCGTACCATTGCGCGTTGCAGGCGGTTTTTTGTGCCGCCGTCAAGGCGGCCGACGAGCAGCCGGCGACGGAAGAAATCCCCGCCACCATCGGGTCGCGCGCGGTGACGGTCTTCTCCGGCGAGAAGTCCCAGTCGCGCAGGAAGCGCCAGCTGGTGTTGCGCGTGTAGTCGTTGCGGGTCTGCACGTCGTCGTAGACCACGTTGGCCATCACGCCGAGGCGGCCGTCGAGGAACTGGTCGGCGATCAGCAGGCTGGCGCGCGGCTGCACGCCGCCACGGCTCGACGCCTGTTCGCCCGACAGCGTGCCGGCCATGGTGAACTTCTTGAAGTCGAGCGGCTTGCGGGTGGTGATCACCACCGTGCCGCCCACGCCACCCTCGGTCAGGTCGGCCGTGCTGCCCTTGAAGACGTCGATCGAGGCGATCAGCTCGGAGGCCAGCTCGCGCAGCTCGGCGCCGCGCCCGGCGCCGCCGTTGGTGCCCAGCACCGACATGCCGTTGATCTCGACCCGGTTCAGATCCGGCTCGACGCCGCGGATCGAGATCTGCGAGCCTTCGCCGAAGTCGCGCGTGAGCTGCACGCCGGTGATGCGCGACAGCGCCTCGCCCACGTTCTTGTCGGGGAACTGGTTGATGTCCTCGGCGATGATGGAATCGGACACGGTGGCGTTGCGGATCTTGCGGTCGATCGCGGATGCGACGGACTTGCGGGTGCCGACCACGGTCACCACGGCGCCCGAATCCACGGCCGGTGCGGGGGCTTCCTGGGCTGCGGGAGTTTGCTGCTGGGTGGGTGCCTGCTGTGCCAGCGCGGCGTTTGCCGCGAGCATCGAGGCAGCGATGGCAAAGGCGGTCCTGCGGTCCAGGCGGCCAGCCGCCCGCAC
>DATMSN010000974.1:0-2350 GCA_035565375.1 Duganella sp.
CCGCGCCTATCGTCGCCCCGGTCACGCCCAGATAGCGGCCCAGCCCGCCCGGCGCGCGCGACAGGAAATAGCTGCCGCCGACATCCGGGAACAGGCCGATGTTCACCTCCGGCATCGCCATCTTCGTGCGCCCGGTGACGATGCGCACCCGGCTGTCCGGCCCGCTCTGCGCGATGCCCATGCCGCCGCCCATGACCACGCCGTCCATCAGCGCGATGTAGGGCTTGGGGTAGCTGTGCACCAGATGATTGAGCGCGTACTCCTCGGTGAAGAAATCCTCGATCAGCGCGCTGCCGGCCTGCGGCGTGGCGCGGCCGGCGTCGTGGAAGAAGCGGATGTCGCCGCCGGCGCAGAACGCCTTCTCGCCGCTGCTGCGGATGACGACGGCGGCGACGTCGGAATCGTCGCGCCACGCCAGCAGCGCCGCCGTGATGGCGCGCAGCATCGGCAGCGTCAGCGAGTTCAACGCCTCGGGCCGGTCCAGCGTGATGAAGCCGGTGCCGTTGATGATGCCGGTGTGGACCAATTCGCTCATGATGCCGCCGCCTCGCGTTAAAAGACCTATTCTACCGCCACCGCCGACGCGCCGCGAAACGGGATAAACTGTTTGCATCGTATGGGCGGCGGACACAAAAAAGGGCGCCCTTGCGCCCTTTGTTGGATGGTGCCGGAGGCCGTTGTTATAGGGCGGCGGCAGCGGGTTCGTAGCTATCCGGGAGATGCTTGATCGCATCGTGGCCGTGCTGCTGAACTTTGGATTTGTATTTCATGACCTGACGGTCAAGCTTGTCGACCAGGGTGTCGATGGCGGCGTACAGGTCTTGCGACAGGCTTTCCACGTACACGGTTTTACCCGACATGCGCAGATTGATTTCAGCCTTTTGGCGCTTGGATTTCTCTTTAAGGTTATCTACAGTCAGGATGACAGCAATATCAATAACTTGATCGAAGTGACGAGTGACACGTTCCAGTTTGTTCTGCACGTATTCGCGGATGGCCGCGGTCACTTCGAGATGATGTCCACTGATGGTCAGATTCATACACGCTCCTAAAGATAAATGTCGCTTACGGTCAGTGCCGCGCCCATTGCGGCCGGGCGCACAGTGACCAAGTAACTACAAAGACTTGCGGAGACTGACGGGAGGGATTTTCAACGCTTCGCGATATTTGGCAACAGTCCGTCGCGCAATCACCATGCCTTGTTCTCCCAGCATGTCCGCAATCTTACTGTCGGATAAAGGATTTTTAGGGTCTTCAGCTCCTGTCAATTGCACTATCAGTGCCCGTATCGCCGTCGAACTTGCTTCACCGCCCGCTTCGGTGGCGACATGGCTACCAAAGAAATATTTCAACTCAAACATGCCGTGCGGCGTCAGCATGTACTTTTGAGTCGTCACCCGAGAAATAGTGCTCTCGTGTAAACCCAGTGTATCAGCAATTTCGCGAAGCACAAGGGGCCGCATGGCAACTGCGCCGTGCGAGAAAAAGTTCTTTTGTCTTTCTACTATCGCCTGGGCCACGCGCAGGATGGTGTCGAAGCGCTGGCGCATATTCTTGATCAGCCACTTGGCCTCCTGCAGCTGCGCGCCCATCGCGCCCTCGCCCTTGCCCTGCTTGAGCAGGTTGGCGTACATGGCGTTGACGCGCAGGCGCGGCATGACGTCGTTGTTGAGGCTGACCTGCCAGCCGTTGCGCGCCTTCTTGACGATCACGTCCGGCACCACGTAGTCGGACACGTCCGAGGCGAAGGCCGAGCCCGGATGCGGATTGCACAGCCGGATCACCGTCTGCGCCTCGCGCAGGTCCTCGTCGTCGCACACCAGCGCTTTTTTCAGCTTGTTGAAATCGCGCTGGGCGAACCAGGTCAGATGGTTTTCGACGATGGTCAGCGCCATGCGCCGCGTCACCAGCGCGATGCCGGGCAGGCGCTTGATCTGCAGCGCCAGGCACTCGGCGGCGTTGCGCGCGCCCACGCCCATCGGGTCAAAGCTCTGCAGCATCGACAAGGCCGTGCGCAGTTCGTCGATGTCGACTTCCAGTTCCTCCGGCAGGCGCGCGTGGATCTCCTCCAGCGGTTCCTCCAGGTAGCCGTTCTCGTCGAGCGCGTCGATGATCAGCTCGACCAGCGCGCGGTCGCGCATTTCCAGCACCGTCACCCGCATCTGCTCCATCAGGTGTTCGCGCAGGGTGCAGTGGTTGGCCTCCAGCTGCGGGCGCGCGTCCTCGTCGTCGGGGGCCTTGCTGCGGCCGGCGTCGCTCCAGTCGACATCGGCCTCGCTGCTGGTACTTTCGGTATCGGCGGCGGGGCCGTCGTAGGGGTCGGCGTCGGCCGCCGCCGGCGCCTCCTGCT
>DATMSN010000975.1:0-3804 GCA_035565375.1 Duganella sp.
AGCGCGATGGCGACGGCGGTGCCCCAGGCGCCCGCGCCGAGCACGGTCACCTTGCGCCCGCCCGGCGCCGCTTGTTTGGTGTGATTATCTGGCATGGGATTCCGTTCGGCGCCCATTGAAAAGCGCGGGCCGTTGTTCAGATCCTGGGATTATATGCCCCAGATCTCGGCATTCTTGACGTAACCGACCAGGCCGTCGCGGTGGCGCACCTTGATCCAGCCGCCGGCGGCCACTTCGGTCACCTCCAGCAGCACGCCCTTGTCGGCGGTAAATACGGGCGCGGCGGCGTCGTCCGGCGTGGCGCGGATCTTCAGATTGGCGACGCGGGTGATGACGTTGCGCTTGGCGGTCAGGCCCTTGGCCTCGGTCCAGGCCATTTCGCCGTTGACGTCGCGCACCTTGAGCCATTCGCCATAGGCCAGCACCACTTCGAGCGGCGCGCCGCGCGGCACGACGAACAGCTTGCCGCCTTTGGTCGATGGGGCGTCGTACAGCACCACGGGCGCGGCGCCCACCGTTTTGAAGTCGAACGCGTGGCTGCTCGCGGCGGCCAGCATCAGGCTCAGACCTGCGATCAAACGGGGAAATGTCATGGCTTACCTTGCAGATGGACAGCGCGCGGGACGCGGCTAATCGGGTGAAACAGCCGCCGGACGAGCGTCCGGCGACGTTGCTACAGTATAGCGCTACTTAGTGCGTGGTGGCGCCGTCGGCCGCCGGTGCCGCGGCGGCGGCGTCGGCCACCGCTTGCAGACGCTGCTGGTAGAACACTTCGAAGTTGATCTCGGCCAGGTGCACTGGCGGGAAGCCGGCACGGGTGATCACGTCGGCGATGTTGGCGCGCAGGTAAGGGTAGACGATGTTCGGGCAGCCGATCCCCAGCAGCGGATCGAGTTGATCGGCCGGGATGTTGCGGGCTTCGAAGATGCCGGCTTGCTTGCCTTCAACCAGGAACGCGACCTTGTCCTTGACCTTGGCGGTCACGGTGATGGTGACGGTCGATTCGAAGATGCCATCGGCCAGCGGCTCGGCGCCCACGTCCAGTGCCACTTCGATGGTCGGGGCTTCCTGCTCCAGGAAGATGGATGGGGAATTTGGTTGTTCCAGCGACATGTCTTTCAGGTAGACGCGTTGGATTTGGAATACTGGTTGCAGGTTTTCGTCAGACATGGAACGCTTTCGTTATAGTGAAAACGAGCGGCGCGGGCCGCTCAGATGATGTTGGCTTGGGATGGCCTTGTGGAAGCTCAAATCAAACGCGAGGGCAATTGTATCAAAATCACTATCGATGCAAAGGATTTCCGCCCACGCGTTGTATTTGGTGGCAGTTAGCCATTTAACAAGGGCGACAGGCCACCGGCTTGATCGAGCGCATACAAATCGTCGAAACCGCCGACATGGGTGTCGCCGATGTAGATTTGCGGCACGGTGCGGCGGCCGGTTTTTTGCATCATCAGCACCCGCTGCTCCGGGTCGAGGTCGACGCGGATTTTCTTCAGCGTCGTCACGCCCTTCGATTCGAGCAGGCGCTCGGCGCGGGTGCAGTACGGGCACACGGCGGTGGTGTACATGATCACTTCGGTCGTCATGATGCTTCCTTCCAATTATTTTGCCTGCGGCTTGGACAGCGTTACCGACGGCTTGGCCAGCGGCAGGCCGGCTTTTTGCCATGCAGCAATGCCGCCTTCCAGGTTGACCACGTCGGCGAAGCCGGCTTTGGACAGTTTAGCCGCAGCCGAGGACGCACGGGCGCCGGTTTGGCACACCACCACCACGCTCTTGCTCTTGAACTTGTCCAGTTCGCCGATTCGCTGGTCCAGTTCGGCCAACGGGATGTTCTTCGCGTCCGGCAGCGAACCGGTGGCGAATTCTTTCGCGTCGCGTACGTCTACAATGGTGGCTTTGCTGCGGTTAATCAACATCGTCACGTCTTGCGGGGTGGCCCGTTTGCCGCGCTGGGTCAGCAGGGGCCACAGCAGCGCGCCGCCGGAGAGAACCACGACGGCGATGATGAAAATATTGTCAATGAAGAATTTCACGGGGTTCCAATGGTTTAACTTAATCCGCGCATTATAAAATAGAAGCTGGAAGAGTTCTTAAAGCACTGGTAATCCCTCCGATTCACTCCTTTTTTGAAGATTGTTCACATGTATAAAATCGTATTCATGCGCCATGGCGAATCCACCTGGAACCTGTCGAACCGTTTCACCGGCTGGACCGACGTCGATCTGACCGAAAAAGGCGCGGCCGAAGCCAAGGCCGCCGGCAAGGTGCTCAAGGACTCGGGCTACACCTTCGACCTGGCGTACACGTCGGTGCTCAAGCGCGCGATCCGCACCTTGTGGCTGGCGCTCGACGAGATGGATATGATGTACCTGCCGATCAAGAACGACTGGCGCCTGAACGAACGCCACTACGGCGCGCTGCAGGGTCTGGACAAGGCCGAAACCGCCGCCAAGTATGGCGACGAGCAGGTGCTGGTATGGCGCCGCAGCTACGACACGCCGCCGCCGCCGCTGGACGAGAACGACGACCGCGCGTCGTTCAACGACCCGCGCTACGCCGGCCTGGACAAGTCGCAGATCCCGCTCACCGAATGCCTGAAGGACACCGTGGCGCGCGTGATGCCGGCCTGGGACGAGGAAATCGCCCCGGCCATCCGCGCCGGCAAGAAGATCATCATCTCGGCCCACGGCAACAGCCTACGCGCGCTGATTAAGATGCTCGACGGCATCAGCGACAACGACATCGTCGGCCTCAACATCCCCAACGGCCAGCCGCTGGTCTACGAGCTCGACGCCGATTTGAAACCGATCCGCCACTACTACCTCGGCGACGCCGACGCCATCGCCGCCGCCCAGGCGGCCGTCGCCAACCAGGGCAAGGCCAAGTAATTTGTCTCATTCTTCATTTCGAGGTTGGCGCGCCGCCACCACCGGGGCGGCGCTGCTGTTGATGATGGCGTTGGGCGTGGACGTCCACGCCCAGACCGCCCGCTCGGGCAAGCCGACCGAGCGCAGCAAGCAGAAGGCGCTGGCCGAGGCCGAGCGCGCCGGCCTGCAGCAAAAGCTGTCGGCGCTCAAAAAGGACATCAGCAAGACCGAAAGCGCCAAGGACGACGCGGCCGACACGCTGGCCGAGTCGGAACAGGCGATTTCGGACGCCAACCGCGCGCTGCGCGATCTGCAGCAGGAGCTGGGCGATACCCACACCAAACTGCAGCAGCTGACGGCCGAGCGCGAGCGGCTGACGGCCACGGTCGCGCTGCAAAAGCAGCAGCTGGCCAGGCTGCTGCGCGAGCACTATGTCGCCGGCAATGAAGACCGCATCAAGTTATTGCTGTCCGGGGACAACCCCAACCGCATCAACCGCGACCTGCAGATGATGGCCTACGTGTCGCAGGCGCAGGCGCGCCTGCTGGACGCGCTGCGCGCCAACCTCAAGGCGGTCGAGGGCAACCAGGCCGAGGCGCAAAACGCCAACGACGAGCTGGCGGAGATCGCGCAGGAACAATTGCAGCAAAAATCCAAGCTGGAGCAGGAAAAGACGCGCCGCGCGGCGTTGCTGTCGACCTTGTCGCAAAAGCTGGTGGCCCAGCGCAAGGAGGCGGGCAGCGTCGAGCGCGACGAGCAGCGCATCAGCGGCCTGGTCGACAAACTGAACAAGCTGATCGAGGAGCAGGCGATCGCCGCCGCCGCCGAGAAGAAGCGCCAGGAACAACTGGCCGCCGCCCGCGCCGCCGCCAAGGCCAAGGCCGACGCCATCGTCGCCGAGCTGCGCAAGAACCCGGCCGATTTCGCCAAG
>DATMSN010000976.1:0-3345 GCA_035565375.1 Duganella sp.
ACCGGGCGTGCGCGCCGAGTCGTCGGGCGGCGAGGGCAACGCCAACATCACCGTGCGCGGCGTGCCGGTATCGGCCGGCGGCGCGCGCTACGTGCAAATCCAGGAGGACGGCCTGCCGGTGCTGCAGTCGGGCGACTTCAACTTCATCACGCCGGACAGCTACGTCAAGATCGACGGCACCCTCGACCACCTGGAAGTGGTGCGCGGCGGCTCGGCCTCCACCCTGGCGACCAACGCGCCGGGCGGCATCATCAACTTCATCACCAAGACCGGCGAGGAGAAGGGCGGCCATATCGGCATCAGCCGCGGCCTCGGTTACGACGAGACCCGCTACGACTTCGACTACGGTTCGCCGATCTCGGACAAGACGCGCTTCTTCATCGGCGGCAGCTACCGCACCGGCGAAGGCGTGCGCGATACCGGCATGAGCACCGCCAGCGGCGGCCAGATTCGCGGCAATATCACGCATGACCTGGACAATGGCTTCATCCGCCTGTCGTTCAAGCACGTCGACGACAAGACGCCGACCGCGCTGCCGGTGCCGGTGCGCGTGGTGAACCAGAAGATCACCGAAATCCCGGGCATCGATCCGCGCACGGTGAGCTTCTATTCGCCGAACTGGGTGCGCGATGTGACGCTGGGCAAGAGCAACACGCCGGTGTCGACCGACGTCAACGACGGCCTGCACGTGAAGAGCGATTCGATCGGCCTGGAAGGCTCGTTCGACCTGGGCGACGGCTGGAACCTCAGCAACAAGTTCCGCGCCTCCGACAACAGCGGCCGCTTCACCGGCGTCTTCGCCGGTAACAACGGCGTGGCTGGCAATTACACCTTCGCCACCGGCCCGAATCGCGGCAAGGCCTACAACGGCCTCGCCTTCTCGGCGGTGGTGTTCAACACCTCGATCGACGACGCCGGCAACACGCTCAACGACACCAAGCTGTCGAAGACCTTCAAGCTGGCCGACGGCTCCAAGTTGACCACCACCGCCGGCCTGTATCTGTCGAACCAGAAGCTGGCGCTGACGTGGAACTTCAACGAGTACCTGATGCAGCTGAGCGGCGACAAGCCGGCCTTGCTGCAAACGGCCAGCACCACGCCCGGCCTGGTCGGCCCGGCCTTCGGCGGCTGCTGCATGCGCGCGGTCGACATGGAATACAAACTGACGTCGCCGTACCTGAACGTCGGCTACGAGGCCGGCCCGCTGAACCTGGACGCGAGCGTGCGTCAGGACCGCCAGCAGGCCAACGGCACCGCCAACATCGCCACCGGCGGCCTGCGCTACGATCCGGCCACCGAGCAGATGGTCAATTACAAGATCAACCACACCTCGTACTCGGTCGGCGGCAACTACCGCATCACGAACAACCTGGCGGCGTTCGCGCGCGTCAGCGACGGCGTGGCCTTCAACGCCGACCGTATCCTGTTCGG
Source organism: Duganella sp. (assembly GCA_035565375.1). Taxonomy (GTDB): domain Bacteria; phylum Pseudomonadota; class Gammaproteobacteria; order Burkholderiales; family Burkholderiaceae_D; genus Rugamonas. The sequence goes on from DATMSN010000976.1 coordinate 1,432, forward strand.
CACCCCGCTGGACGGCTCGGCGCCGATCAATATCAACACCGTCAAGCAGCTCGAAGGCGGCGTGAAATGGCGCAGCGGTGGTTTGAGCACCTTCGTCACGCTGTTCCAGGCCAAGACCGACGAGAGCAACTACGAGGCGACCACGCAGCGCAGCACCTCCAACAAGTACGACGCCAAGGGCGTTGAGCTGGAAGGCGCGTATTCGATCGGCGACTTCCGCATCACCGGCGGCGCCACCTACACGCATGCCAAGATCACCGGCACGGCGGCGGCGGACGTGGCCAACATCGGCAACTCGCCACGCCGCCAGGCCAAGGTGATCTACCAGGTCGCGCCGACCTACACCATCGGCGACGCCACGCTGGGCGCCAGCGTGATCGGCACCGGCAAGTCGTGGGGCGACGACGCGCACACCATCGAGATGCCGGCGTACGCGGTGGTCAACGCCTTCGTCAACTACCGCGTGACGGAGAAGGCCACCGTGTCGCTGAGCGCCAACAACCTGTTCAACAAGATCGGCTACACCGAGGTGGAAGGCGACGGCCACGCCGCGCGCTCGATCACCGGCCGCGCCGCGAAGGTAACGCTGTCGTACGCCTTCTAATTAAGATTCAGCGTTAATCTAAACCACGTAGGGCGGATTAGCGCAGCGTAATCGGCCATGCTGCGCCAGCGGCTCATGCATGGCCGATTACGCTGCGCTAATCCGCCCTACGAAAACCAATCACCTAGCCTTTTGAATATGCCCTCTCAAGTAACCTCGGACCGCCTGCTCGCGGTCCTTCCCGAAGATCTGCGTCCTCTGGCGGCCCAGCGCCTGACGACCGCCGAACCGGTGCTGCGCCGCCTGCTGGCCGGCCTGTACGGCGAGCGCGCCGATTTCGACGCCTGGCTCGGCGATCTGATGGAATCCTTGGGCAAGCTGTACGCCGAGCGCCCGCCGGAGCTGCGCGCGCTCGACATCCAGCGCGCGGCGCAACCGGCGTGGTTCCTGAACCAGCGGATGCTGGGCTACTGCGCCTACGTGCAGAACTTCGGCGGCAGCTTGAACGGCGTCGCCGATCGCATCCCGTATCTGGAGGAGCTGGGCATCAGCTACCTGCACCTGCTGCCGTTCCTGCGCCCGCGCGAAGGCGAGAACGACGGCGGTTTCGCCGTCACCAGTTTCGACGAAGTCGATCCGGCGCTGGGCACCAACGCCGACCTGCACGAACTGACCACGCGCCTGCGCACGGCTGGCATCAGCCTGTGCTCCGACTTCATTTTGAACCACGTGGCCGACGACAACCAATGGGCGCTGGCCGCGAAGGCCGGCGACCCGAAGGCGCGGGCGATGTTCCACGTCTTCCCCGACCGCGACATGCCGGACCGCCACGAGCGCACGCTGGGCCAGGTGTTCCCGCAGGTCGCGCCGGGTAACTTCACCTACGTCGAGGCGATGGGCGGCTGGGTGTGGACCACGTTCTACCCGTATCAGTGGGATATGAACTGGTCCAATCCGGACGTTTTCGCCGCGATGGCGGCGGCGATGCTGCGGCTGGCCAATCGCGGCATCGAGGTGTTCCGCCTCGATTCGACCGCCTTCCTGTGGAAGCGCGAAGGCACCAACAGCATGAACCAGCCGGAGGCGCACCAACTGTTGCAAGCCCTGCGCGCCATCGTCGATATCGTCGCGCCGGGCGTGCTGCTGAAGGCCGAGGCCATCGTGCCGACGCGCGAGCTGCCGGCCTATCTGGGCAGCACCGCCGCGCCGGAATGCCATATCGCCTATCACAGCAGCCTGATGGCCGCCGGCTGGGTGGCGCTGGCCGAGCAAAACACCGGCGTGCTGCGCGAGGTGATCCGCAACACGCCGCCGCTGCCGTCGGCCGCGACGTGGCTCAGCTACTTGCGCTGCCACGACGACATTGGCTG